>JAKAOI010000080.1 GCA_021812265.1 Chloroflexota bacterium
TTCCGATCTCAATCCACCGCGGGGCTTCAAAAGCCCATAAAAGTATCAGCCCTGTTATTACTGATACTGCTGTAACAGAAAGAAATCGGGTAAAAATAAAAAACAAAACAAAAGGATTTGCGCTGATCTGCGCAAGAACGAAACTGCCCACAACCTATCCTTTCAAGCCTAACTGCAAAACTTCACAACAAAAAGTTTATGAAAAAATTCCAGCGCGCGAACCGCCGCAAAATAGTTCGATCTTATATACTTAGGACTTTCGCTGCAACATGGAACATCGGGGATGTACAAGGGGCGGCGCCCCTTGTACGGGATTCTGAGGTGTCCCCAGACCTCCCTTTATTGCAGATACGAGAACCTATACGCTTCTCTTTCAAGCGAACGTCCTAATATTATTTGTTTGTCCCAAAAAACTATATGATTTAATTATACCGCAGCAAACTGCGCCGTAACAGGATAGCCATCAAAAGGAGGGCAGGAATGGTAATAAATGGCTCAAAAACATTTTTTGCAAGCGTTGCAACAATGGTTAAGATTGTAGAAATAAGGAAAACGCCTGTAATGATAGCTAAAGACTGAGAGCGCGCCCAATTTTCCGAGCGGCGCCATTGCTGTATTGTGTTTCCCCACACAATAACCTGTATGACTGATATTGCTATATTTACAATTAATGCTATATATTGTTGAAATACATAAGAATATATTGCCGGAACGAGATATAATGTAAACATATATTCTATATATACAGCAATTCCTAGCCATATGAGGGCGCGTATTGACGGAACTTTGGTAGTCGTGCGCGTTTCATGCGAGACAGGAAGGTTCAAAGCGAGGAAAAACATGCTGAAAGCCAGAAAAAATACAATTATTGTTTCGGTTCGATACGTATTGTTAAAAGCGGAAATTCCATTATATAGAAAGAACACGACCAGCAAGATATAGGAAAATCGTTTATTGAGGACAGGAACTTGCGCCATTTGCGGAAATAGCGCATTGAAGGCGGTAATTGGCAGAAACACGCTGAAAAATATATGAAAAATTGTTAAGTTTACTGCCCAAGCAACGTTCACGTGGCCCAAATAGCTCATTCCTACAAATTTAGTGGTATACCAAGTGTCTGCCACAACACCTTCATTAAAAAATCCAAAAGATATCCCGAATAATAACAGCGCCTGCCAACCCAGATTTCGGCGGACCATAAGATCTCGCACGAATAAGACAAACATACCGTAATATAACGCCACAAAAATCAAGTCACCCGGCTGAATGAAAATTTTTAGCGCAGACGTGCTTGAAGTTAAAATAGATTCAGGAATTAATCCAAAGATAAAAAACGCAAGGATGGCAATCAGCCAATGAAACTTGATTTTTGGGGGAGATTCAAGTGAAATCATAGTAGAGTTATTATCGGCAGTAACCGGATTATTCATAGCGCCAACTCCTGCGTGTATAAATATATTTTGTTTATATTGTAACAGGATTGGATATTATTTCTGCAAAAACACTCTGAAAAGGTTAGGCAATTTCTTCTTCATTTTCATCAATATACTGATATGAACCGGAAGATGTCTCTTTAGTATAGGCTGCGCGGGCGTCTAACAACTCTATGCCGCCGGCGGCAGTTTTTAAGATACTGTCTACTTCAGAGCGCAAGTGAACTAATTCGCGCTGAAGATTCTGCAAACTGCTGCGGGCGTATAAATCGGCGTCGAGCTTCATCTTATCGCACTCCGATTTTGTGGCGCGTTTCAGATTTTCTGATTGGCGGATTGCTTCAAGGGTAATGCTGTGTTCAGCAATTAAGGCTTCGCGCTCAGCGCGCGCGGCAGATCGTGTAGATTCTGCTTCGGTTTTAGCTTCTTGCAATATCCGATCGCGATCTTGATAAATAAGCCTTGCGCGAGTAATTTCGCGGGGCAGCGATTGTCTGGCCTGATCGATAATCTGGATAACTTCTTGCGCTGAAACAAGAACACGAGCAGAAAACGGCACATGTCCGCCATCATTTATAATCTGTTCAATATGATCTAGAAGCTCCAGAATCTCAGATTCCACGTTTCAGCGCAACCTTTCTTTTGTGGATAAACTGCCCCATATGTATCTTACACACTGGGTGATGAAAGTTTAGCCCGAATGGCGTCGGCAACCGGTTTTGTCACAAACTCTTCTACGCGCGCGCCTAATTTTGCCACTTCTTTTACCAGCGAGGCGCTGATAAACATATGCGGTAGATCGGTAACCAGCAGCAGCACTTCAATTTCTGGCGCCAGTCTTCGGTACATGTGCGCCTGTTGAAACTCTACCTCAAAATCTGTTACGGTCCGCAGGCCGCGAACCAGCACGGTAGCTTCAACTTGCCGAGCAAACTCTGTGGTAAGGCAATCAAATGTTTGTATTTCAATTTCTACCGGAGCGTTCATAAATTGCAGCGATTGTTTCCACAAAGCTGCGCGTTCTTCCGCTGTAAACAGCAGCGATTTTGAAGGCCGGCTAAATACGCCTATTACCAATTTATCTACAATGCGCGCGGCGCGCAACGCAATGTCTACATGGCCCAGTGTTGGTGGATCAAAGCTGCCAGGGTATATTCCTATAACCGGCCGGGATGTTTGTGCGCTCAAATTTTTCTGCTCCTATATTTCATTTTATAAGGTAATTCTGCAAAAAATGGCTATACTCGAACCATATCAGCGTGTTTATTGCGGCGTAAATTGCCGCCAAAATATTGCGACGCGGTTGCGCAGCGACAGATGTTCAGGCAAATCTAACGACGGATCTTGCCGCCATAGCCGTTCCGCCGATCCACGCGCTTGTTCCACAAGCAAGGTATCTGTTAATTGCGCCACACGCAGTTCCGGCGCGCCGCTTTGGCGCACACCAAAAAACTCACCGGGGCCGCGCAGCCGCAGATCTTCTTCCGCAAGTTTAAATCCGTCGGTTGTGCGTTCAATAACGGCTAAGCGTTCCCGGGCAACTGCCCCTGCTGATGCGCTGAGCAGATAACAATATGATTGATCGCCGCCGCGGCCTACCCGTCCGCGGAATTGGTGCAATTGCGCCAAGCCGAATCTATCCGCGTCTTCAATAATAATCATTGTAGCGTTGGGCACGTCTACACCCACTTCCACTACGGAAGTGGCGACTAAAATATCCGTTTCGCCGTCACGGAATTTACGCATGGCGGAATCTTTATCAGACGGTTTCAGCGCGCCATGCGCCAAACCAAGCCGGAAATGCGGAAACACATCCGAACGCAACCTATCATATTCGGCGGTTGCCGCCTTAGCTTCCAAAGATTCCGATTCTTCAATCAATGGACAAATAATATATCCTTGCTTGCCATGCCCGACTTCAATTGCCATTTGCTGATACGCTTCTTCACGCCGCGATCCGGATCGCCATCTGGTAATAATAGGTTTGCGTCCCAATGGCATTTCATCAATCACCGATACATCCAAATCGCCATAAACTGTCAGCGCAAGGGTTCGGGGAATTGGTGTCGCCGTCATAACTAACAGATGCGGTGTGCGTTCGTTGCCTTTTTTTCGCAGCGCTTCGCGTTGTTCCACTCCGAACCGGTGTTGTTCATCAACTATTACTAAGCCTAATTGGGCAAATGTAACGCCATCCTGAATTAATGCGTGCGTTCCGGCAATAATACGCGCCGCGCCGCTTTCAATAGCCGCCAAGGTTTCATTCCGCTGTTTTATTCCCATATTTCCAGTCAGTTGAAACACTTCTATACCAAATGGCGCAAACATTTTTTGTAAAGATTTTGCATGCTGTTCCGCCAGTATTTCTGTCGGCGCCATAATTGCCGACTGCATGCCGTTTCGCGCGCACGCCATCATTGCCGCCGCGGCTACAGCTGTTTTTCCGGATCCTACGTCACCTTGCAACAATCTGCACATTGGCGTGGCTGTATCCATATCATGCAAAATCTCATTGATGACTCTTTTTTGCGCAGAGGTAAACGCAAAGGGCAGCGATTTTTCAAAACACTGTTCACCGATAGCGCTGCCGCCCCACAATCCATCAGAAAAATGCGCGGGTGGTGTTTCAGCGGCAGTATGTATTGGCGCAGGAATATCTTTGAATATTCTCCATGGCTCACAAAATAATTTAGGCGCGCGTTCCGGCTGCTGCCACGCACCTTTTTGCGCAATCATGCCAATTTCCAAGATAAACAGTTCATCGAAACCCAAACGGTGTCTTGCCAGCGTTAGCGATTCCTGATCTGCGGGATAATGATAATTTGCCAGCGCCCATTGAATGGACGGCAATTTCAGCGGTTTTGTAATTGTTTCTGGCAGATATTCCGTAATCAGCGGCGCATATTTATCCGTAACAAATTTGGTAATACGCCGGATTTGTTTAGCGGTTACGCCCTCGGTTAGTGGGTATACCGGCACGATTCTGCCGGTATTCAGCGGGTCATTTTTATCAACAATTTCATATGTTTTTACGGTAAAATGAACAGTGGATCCATATCTTTCTTTGATACCGGTTAAAATAATTTGTTCTCCCGGTTTCAAAAGTTTATTTAAAAACGGCTGATTAAACCATACTGCCCGAATCGAGCTTGTTCCATCAGATACACGCGCAACAGTGCGGGTTACTTTACTGTGCGGCGCGCGAATATTCTCTACTTCCCATACCAGTGTCATTATGGTTGCCAGCGTTCCATACTCCAAATCGCTCACAGGTGTTATAGCGGTATAATCTACGTGTTCCCTCGGCAGATAGTAGAGTACATCTTGTGCGGTAAACAATCCCAATTTCTCTAATTTATCGGCCATGGATGGCCCAACACCGGGAATAGAAGTTACCGGGCTGCGCAGCAAATATTCGGCGTCTGGCGGTTTTGCCTGTGTCGTCGCAGCCTGATGAGCGTATTCGACAGAACGCTTGGCAACTGGCGGCGCTATGGCAGAGTGATCGCTGGAAACAGTTGTTTTAGTGGCTGACTGCTTTATTGGAACGGCAGCGGTGTCTGGGAATTTCTCATCTTCCAGCAACGTAAGCGCCGCGCGGACGGTTGCGGCGCGCTGCATTGGATCTAATTTTCGGTAGTTGGCAAACATTGTTTGCAATCTTTGCGCAAAAACATGCGGCTGAACTTGGGTTTCGGCCGCCCAATTTTGAAAAAATAGCGCTAAGCCGCCGGGTTTTACTGCAGCGTCTTGATGATTTGTGCGTTGTTCATGCAGCAGAATTTTCTTTGCTCGTTCCGCAAGCGCATCCATTAAAAAAATTCTCCTGTATTTTTAATCTTGTTCACATCTATATTGTATCTTATTTGGTGGTGTATCAGGTCAATATGAAGGAATGCCTGTTAGTAGGAGCCGCTGAATGACTGTTTGCCTATTGCTGAAACGCAGAGACTGCGCCGGCGTAAAGGCAAGGGTAAAACACACGTACTGTATCAGCGAATCCATTCATCTAGGGAACCATGATTGGTGACAGGACGTGAATCCCAAGGCTTGAATTCATCATCATTGTTTTGTTCTGCTTCAGAATAATTTGGATCTTGCTGAGGCTGCTGTTCCGGAATATTGTGCGAGCTTCTCTGCTGAGACTTACCTGATTGAGATTTACCGGGTTGGGATTGCGCTGAGATATTTGGCTGAGAGATGGGTTGCTGATAGGCGGCAGGATAAACTTGCTGCGGCTGCGGCGCATATTCCGGCGCAGAGGGATAATAGTTTACTGGCGGATAATTTTGTTGGTAGCTTTGCTGGGGAATATATTTTGGCGGCCGGCCGGCTTGTTCCCATGATATTGCGTACTCAACAAAATATCTGGCGATTCGGGAAATTTGCTCCCATTCGCATTGTTCAATCAACGCGCGTGGAGTTAGGGTGGTGTCTAAAGATAGCGCGCGAACAGGTAAAGCAA
This sequence comes from Chloroflexota bacterium, assembly GCA_021812265.1. Lineage (GTDB taxonomy): Bacteria > Chloroflexota > Ktedonobacteria > Ktedonobacterales > JACDGC01 > JAJYBV01. Next base: position 5,899 of record JAKAOI010000080.1, read on the forward strand.
GATAATCTGCGAGGTTATCCACTGAAACGCCGCCGGAAATAATGAGATTTAAGCCGGAAAATTTACGAAGTAAATCATGAATATATTGCGCGCCGCCAAACGCTGACGCAGGGAAAAGCCTTACGGTATCCGAGCCGTATCGGATAGCGGTAAATATTTCGGTTGGAGTAAGCGCGCTGAGCATAACTGGGGTTCCGGCTTCAACACCGGCTGAAAAAACACTGGGGAAAACACCGGGCACAGAAATAAATCTGGCGCCGGCAGCTGTTGCATTGACGGCTTGATCTTCTGTGATAACGGTTCCGGCGCCGGCAATAACATCTGTTTGCATAGCGTAATGACGAAGAAGCTCTTCAAACCCTGGAATTTGATTGGAAATTTCAAAAACAGTAATACCGCCGCGGCGCAATGCTTCTATAACGTTGAGCGCTTGCTGGGCAGTATCAGCCTGAATTTCAGCGATATAACGGCGGCGGCTGATTAACGCAAACAGTTCTTGAGGCAGCATTATTTTGCCTCCTTTTACATTTTTGAGTTACATATGCCTGCAGTATCTATCGGTTTATAATACATTGGGCTTTTACAGGACGGAACTTATCGGGAACTCACACGCCCTTATTGGCGCAAGGCAAGATACATTTTTGCATGGATGCGCGAAAGTTCTATAAACATGTTTCAGCAAAAAAAATCAATTAACCCAATCTTCTCCGACTTTTTTCGGGGATCCGGAAAGTTTAGAAGTAATATGTGTTGTTTTTGACTGCTCTTGCGCCGGCTGCATGGAACGTTCGACAGATGCAGGCAGCATTAGGGTGACACCGATAAAAACTCCGATAATAATAAAAATATATAACAAGTTTGTTAGAGCAAAATTCTGCAGGGAAAGAAAACTATCAATATGAAATACCCAAACAGACACTGCTGTTGCAAGGCTAACTATGCCTGCAGCAAATCGTATTGCCAACACGGCGGCATTCTGTCTGTGCAAAATTCCTTGGCTGAAGTTGATCGCTCCTGCGATGACACCGATTCCTGTCAATAACACTAAAAGAATATCCATGACTATCACCTTTTTTCAAAGAGCATATTACGCAGCATGTACTTTTCTAGTGTACCACAAGAGTGTTCTTTTGGGTATACCATTCGGGTGAGTTTATAACAATATGTAATGTTTAGGACTTTCGCTTGAAAGAGAAGCGTATAGGTTCTCGTATCTGAAACAAAGGGAGGTCTGGGGACACCCCAGAACTCCGTACAAGGGGCGCCGCCCCTTGTGTATCCCCGATAGAGAAAGTCATGATGTTATGTGTTGAGATCAATGTATGGAAGTTTTATTGAATAGACATTGCCCATTTTGATGGCCGGCAAACTATCATCCACAGATGCGCTTTTATTTGTTTATTGCGCCGACCATCCTCCGTCAGAAGGCAGCACAGCGCCATTAATATTAACGCTGTCATCGCTAAGCAAAAATGTAATTGAAGCGGCTAATTCCTCAGCGTTTGCCGCATCTGGTATCGTGCTCAGCAATAAATTGACCCGTTCTTCACCCAGTTTCGATTCATATTTTGCTTCAATATTTGTAAGCACAGCGCCCGGAGCAACTACATTTGTGCGAATACCGCTGGGACCGTACATAAAAGCCATGCTTTTGCTTAACCCCACTACTGCGTGTTTCGACGCCGTATATGCTGCGCCGGCGGCAGATCCCCGCAAGCTTGCCTCGCTGCCAACATTTACAATAGCGCCTTTATGGTTTGCCAGCATTTTAGGCAAAGCGGCGCGGCTTAACTTCATAGCGCCGACAACGTTAACCGCCATAACGCGATTCCAAATGGCGTCGCTCATTTCATGCAATGGTGTCATATTATCCATGATTCCTGCTATATTAGCCAGCGCGTCAATGGTGTTTCCTGCGGCAGCGATAATCTTGCTGATACCTGAGTCGTCGGTAATATCAGCCTGAATTATTGTAATATCAGTGTTTGGAAGCGACACCTTCAGTTCATTTAACCGATCCTGCACAACATCTACGGCAATAACCCGTCCGCCTTCTTTTGCCACACGGGTGGCTGTCGCTCTGCCGATTCCAGAACCGGCGCCGGTAACAATAACCGTTTTCCCCTTAAAGCGACTGGGTGTTATCACTTCTTCCCATTCTGGGAGTGTAAAGTCGTCTGTGGCCGATGACGGATCGGTTTTAGTAGCTGTCTGAACGGTCGACCCTTCGGGCATGATACCGGAATTAGCGCGGCTGATCATATCATCCAGCATTGCTTGAGTAAATTGTCCGCGGCTTAATGCAATTAAGCGCTTTAATGTCAACCAGATCG
>JAKAOI010000081.1 GCA_021812265.1 Chloroflexota bacterium
GGTGTATAGGCCTTGGATAAGCTTATCGATATCGATCAATCGCCGATTGGCAGAACCCCGCGATCAAATCCGGCTACGTATACGAATGCGTTTACCGCTATCCGCGATTTGTTTGCGCAAACCGCCGAAGCGCGCGCGCGTGGCTACACGCCGGGCAGGTTCTCGTTTAATGTGAAAGGCGGCCGCTGTGAAACATGCCAAGGAGAAGGCATTATCAAAATTGAAATGAATTTTTTGCCGGATGTATATGTGCCGTGTGAAGCGTGTCATGGCAAACGCTATAACCGCGAAGCGCTGGAAATTCGGTTTAAAGGGAAAACTATTGCCGATGTGCTGGATATGACCATTGAAACCGCATGTGATTTCTTTGCGGCTATTCCGTCGATCTATAATAAATTTTCTACCCTGCGCGATGTCGGCTTAAATTATATGACACTTGGCCAGCCTGCCACCACCCTTTCCGGCGGCGAAGCGCAGCGGGTGAAACTTGCGGCGGAACTTTCCCGGCGATCTACCGGCAAAACACTGTATATTTTAGATGAGCCAACCACCGGGCTGCACTTTGCCGATGTAGAGCGGTTATTGCATGTGCTGCAGCGCTTAACCGACGCGGGCAACACCGTGCTGGTTATTGAGCATAATTTGGATGTGATAAAATGCGCCGATTGGATTATTGACTTGGGACCGGAAGGCGGCGACCGCGGCGGCACAATTATTGCGCAAGGCGCGCCTGAAGAAATTGTGGAATGCAATCGCAGTTATACCGGTATGTTTTTACGGCGTCTGCTGGAAGAAAAAGTTGCCGGCGCTGTATAGTGTTTGGTCAATAAATCTTTGCAGCGTGTCAAATACGACTAATGGTTAGAATAGATTAATGCCGTTGGCGCAATTAACGTTTGCGCCTGTCGCGCATTTCTTGGTCATTAAAAATATGACTGAGTGTCGGCTTGGTTTGTCCCTGATATTTTGACTGACGGGCAGTAGAATATGGCTGCGAAGCTGGTTGAGATAATTGTTCAATACTTAATTGACAAATGCGCATGCCGGGATAGATGGCGACTGCAATATTATTCAGATTGCTGATTTCTAAGGTGATTGTGCCGTTGAAACCAGGATCGATAAATCCGGCGGTAGAATGCACTATAATGCCTAAGCGGCCTAAACTGCTTCTGCCATCCAATCTGCCGACAAAGTCAGCGGATAGTTTTACCCGCTCTAAAGTTACGCCAAGGATAAATTCTTTTGGATGCACAATGAACCGTTCGTGTTCTTGCAGTACTACCGATGAAGTAAGGCCTTCAAAAGTTTGTGGATCTGCCGGATCGATAACCGCTGTTTGCGGCATATTAAATATTAAAAACTCATTCCCCAGCCGCAAATCTATCGAAGCTGGTTGAATTTGTGATTCTTTATCCAGCAGTGGTTCAATAGAAATATTGCCCGTATTTATTTGCTGCACAATTTCGTGATCCGAAAGTAAAGACATAACGTAAAATTCTTTCATATTGCCAAAAAAGATAAATATGCGTCAAACAGCAAATTTTCAGCCGGTTCATTACATACCGCCGCAGGCAGAAATGGTTAAAATAGCCGCAGCAATTGCCGCCGTTTCCGCGCGCAGAATACGTGGCCCCAATGAAACAATCTTTGCTCCGGCGGCTTGCGCCATCTGAACCTCTAATTCGCTGAATCCGCCTTCTGGACCGATAAATAACGCTATAACAAGGCGTTCAACCTGTGTATATTGTATCACGTTTGCCAACGCCGGCTGAAATCCGCTTTTCTCTTTGTAATTGCCGGTTGTTCGCTGCTGTTTGCCGGATTCTTCCCACGCTAAAAAGGTCGCGTTGCAGTGTTTTGCGGCGCTTTGCAGCGCTTGCTGAAATGGCGCCGGCTCTTCGATAGCCGGCAGTGTTGATCTGCCGGATTGCTCCATGGCTTCAATTGCAATGGAGCGCCAGCGCTGTTTTTTTGTGGAGCTGACTTCATCCAGTCCTTTTATGCTGTGTTCGCTGATTACCGGAATAAAAGCGGTGACGCCGATTTCTGTTCCCTTTTGAATAATCCATTCAAATTTAGCCGATTTCAACATTCCCTGATAGAGACGCACAGTTATCGGCGGCTCGGTTTGCAGCAAAAGCAGCTGTTCTACAAGCAGTTGCGCCGCCCTGCCGGTAAACGCTTGAATGCGCGCAACACAAGCCGACCCGGCGCCATTGATAAGTATAACTTCATCATTTGGCCGCAGGCGCAGCACCGACTGCATTTGGCGGGCAAGTTCTGGTCCGGCAGTTATTTCCATATGCGTTTCAAAAGCGGGGATGGGAACATAAAAACGCAGCGTTTCATTCATCATTTAGCGCACACCAATGTCAGCCAATCGCCGTCTGCATATCTTTTTTCCAGCGTAAATCCCGCTCGAATCAGCGCGTCGAGCGCTTCATTCTCTTTGTCCTGAATAATGCCGCCGGTAATCAATTTGCCGCCCGGCAATGTGGCTGCGTAGAGTGTTTCTGCCAATTCGGCGATTACCCGCGCAATGATGTTAGCCAGCACAATATTGGCGGGAGAAATTGGCTCGTGAGTAACGCTTTCGGGCAAAAGCTCCTCGCCCTGCGTTAATTCCGGCGCAATCAGGCAAAGCGTTTCGTCGGGCAGCAGCGCAATACCGGCGTGTTTCACGGTGACGGCGTCGGCGCAGTCGTTCAATTGAGCGTTTTCTCGCGCTATGCGCACTGCTACAGAGCTGATATCAAATCCCAGAGCGCTTTTAGCGCCTAATTTTATCGCGCATAACGATAAAATACCCGACCCGCAGCCGACATCAATAACGGTGTCTCCGGCATGGATGTTATCTTCTATCGCTTCCAAACACATGCGGGTAGTTGGGTGTGTGCCTGTGCCAAACGCCATCCCCGGATCCAACTCTATTACTGCGAGATTTGGTTCATCCGAAGAAAATTCGCGCCAGCTCGGTTTTATAACAATTTTGCGACCGATTCGGGTCACATGAAAATATTGTTTCCACGTTTCTGCCCAATCTTCATCATCGATGACGCGGGTTTGCATAGCGCCGATATCACCGATTGCAATACTGCGCAAATACCAAAGCGCTTCATCGATGCGCCGTAAAATGCTTTCCGTATGTTCATCTGCAGCTAAGTAGCCGCACACTGTCGCCGGAGCGTTGGGAATATGTGTCCACTTTTGGCCGTCATCTTCCAGCGCAAAAGGTTCCTGAACGGCAACCCCATGCTGTGTTAAAGATGAAAGCATTTCACTGATGGCGTCTACTGCTTCGGGATGAGACTCTACTTTTATTTCAATCCACTGCATGATTATGTTCTTTCTGTTCAGCGGCATCCGGCTGGGTAAGCGCGCCGCTAAAAAAGGAATGAATTTTTTGACAATATGTGTCGCGTTCGGTGAAATAGCCGCCGCAATGCGGCGCGCCTTCTACCAGCCAAATTTCTTTGGGTTCGCGCGCGGCGGCATATAGCCATTCTGAATGATAAAATGGTGAAATGGTGTCGGCGGTTCCGTGAATCAATAGAATGGGACGTGGCGCGATATGCGCAACTTCACGGATGGGCGCAACTTTTTCAAATGTATAGCCCGCTTTTATTTGCAGCAATTTATTTGCGACGAATAAAACAGGTTTATCGATAATGGGGGAATTGAACTGAAAAAATGTATGCAGCCCATGCGACACAACGTCTTTATGTGTGGCAAACGAACTGTCTGCAACGATAGCTGCAATACGCTTATCCCTTGCTGCGCTTAAGATTGCCACAGCGCCGCCCATAGAATATCCCAACGCGCCGATTTTTAAATATGGAGCGCGCGCCGCCACATAATCCACTGCGCCAAGAAAATCTGCCGTTTCGCGATACCCTAATGTGACTGGGTTACCGCGATATACTCCATGCCCAAACATATCGATTAAAAACAAAGAATGGCCATGGTTATACAAATATTTGCCGATACCCAACAAATCGGCTCGCTTGCCGTGAAACCCAGATGACGCAATAATGATATCTTTTGCCTGCGGATGTTCAATCCACCATCCACGCAATGCGTGCGCCTTATCTGCCGATAAAAACGAAATGTTTTCCCAAGGAAGATCCAATTCATAGGGCGTAAATGAATATTCTGCCGTAGGATCGTTTTTTTGCGGATGCGTAATTGTATCAGCTATCATATACGCCGCCGCTGATACGGCAGCTCCGGCCAGCGCAAACATAACGCCGAATGCGGTCAGAGCTGCTGACGACGGATTTTTATTCTCTTGTTTCCGCATAACAGTTATCTAATATCTCCTAACGCATAAAGTATATAATAATTTGCGCAAAATCCAAAACTATGCTATAAGAAAAGTAAGGATGATCTGCGCGCCAAAGCCAAAGGACCCGTACATGTGGGCGCTGGCGCTGTTAGCTGAAGTGAAAGCTTCAAAATAATTTGCGCAGAATAATATTGAAATAAAGTTCTAAATTTGGTATACTATATAGTGTAATGCCTGCCACTTGCGCTTATGGTTTAGCGCGGAATTTTGGCGTACACATTTTGCAGCGCTTTAGCGGCTATTTTTTGCTTGCAGCAAATGTTTGCTATGGTATGACTTTTGCTATTATGAACAGAATATGCGCAGTACATAGTATATTTGCGGAAATATCAATGGATATATAGTTTTGCCGCCATACTGTTAATGGCTGCACAGGCTTCTTTTTTCGCCATGGCGCGTGTGATGTTTTATGATGAAAATCTTTTGGCAAAACAGTTATTTTGCGTTGTATTAAAAATATATTGGCAGCAATTAAGGAGATAATTTTTATATGCAAAATTATCCTCAAACATTCCAAAGCAGTATTACATATTCCGATCATACATTGACAGCGGCAAGCGCGTCTCGTCCGCGGGATTATTTTACCCAGCGTTCGGCGCATAGTATATATGCGCTTATTCCCGAAGAAACATATACATCGCAGCTCTGGAAACTATCGATTATTCAAAAATGGGCGCAGGTAAAAATTGGGTTTAGCGTGGTGTTAGCGGCGGTAGCCGTTGCGTTTTTTACCGTGTGGTCAAACCCTTCCGCTGCGGTTGGTATGGTAACTGTGGCGCTGGCTTCATTTGCGTTTGCTATGCTGGCGTATTATATTGCAGGGCTTTCATTTGAACAATCGGCAGCGTTGCTGTTGCTGTTTTCAGATGGCTGTATTGTTGTGTTAGCCGAATTGCTGGCTGGTCCACATATGACGTTTTTTATATTGGTAGCAGGATCGTGCATATTGGGAACAGTTTTGGGGAGTTTTGTCGCAACTGTTTTGTTCGGAGCCGGAGTTACCGGCTTTATACTCATATGGACTATTTTGGTTCAATTGGGGAAAGCGCAGCCAATGCTGCGGGTATCCGCCGGATCGCAGATGTGGGTTGTTGCTATTGCTGGTATTGCGGGTGTGGCGTTTTTATTTGCCTCTGCCGCCATGCTGCGCCAAAAATTAAAAGCTTCACTGGCAGACGCAGCCGCTATGCAGCATGAATACGATGGATTAGAGCGCCGCAGCCGAAACCGCCGGGCAGTATTCGACGCTGACTCCATTGCTTTGCAAACCGCTTTATCGCGCGCAATGCGCGGAGAATCGGTTCCGCAGACTGCGGCGTGTGAAGAATTGGCGCCGTTAAGCTCAATGGTAAATTCCACTGCGCAGCGCATCCCGGCTTTGCTGCGAGATAGAGAGGAGCGGCTGCGCATGGAAAAAGCTATTCGCGATTTGGTGGGGGCGTTAGAAAAAGCATGGGCCGGTTTTGAATGGCAATGGCCGGCGCGTTCGGGCACCGCGATTGATTTAATTGTTGAAGCGCTGCGCCCCAAAACTCAAGAATTCACCGGAAATTAACACCCATTTTCTCGATGATGAGAGCTGATTTTTATCAAGTTCTCTGCTGAATGCCAAATTATAATCATGACTTTCGCTGCAGCATGGAACATCGGGGATGTACAAGGGGCGTCGGCCCTTGCGGGGTTCTGGGATGTCCCCAGACCTCCCTTTGGCAGATACGAGAAACCATGCGCTGCTCTTTCAAGCGAAAGTCCTAATAATAAATATACCGCCAGACGCTTTATAACAGCTTTGACGGTATGTTTATTTATAACAAATGCGTGGGTTGTGAGGCAATTTTTTTGCAACGCTAAACGGTTGCGATAGTTGGCGCGCCGGGATTATTGCGATTACGTCGTCGTTTAATAATAATTTGAATGCCGCGCACAACGAAAAAGATGGCGACTACTATTAAAATTCCTGCGACAAATGGCGCCAAAACCGTAAGTAAGATCATAATAAATGTTCCGATATCTTCAAGCAAACTGATGAACGGATTTGCGATACCGGCTGTAGTAACTGTGCTGGCTGGCCGCACTATCGCTGCTTTTGCCGTGTGAGTTGCCCCGGCAAGCATGGCGCCGATGACACCGGCAATAATGACACCCGCGGTTCCCTGTGCAGTAAGTGTATTGCTGGTGGATATAAATAATACAGCGCCGGAAACCGGACGAATGAATGTGTGCACAACATCATTGAGATGATCCATCACAGGTATTTTATCAGCAGAAAATTCATACACCGTCATAATAGCAAAAAAGCCAATAACAACGGGATAGCCGATCCAGTCAAAGCCAGGGCGGAGTAGTATACGCAATGAGGGGATATGTGAGACAATTCCCAGAGCGACCAGCGGAAGGTATGCGCGCACTCCGGCGGATAAACTAAGCCCCAATCCCGCTATCATCGCAATAATATAGGGTGTGGTTAACCCTGTTGCGTTCAAAAAGTTCACGGTCTTTTCTCTTCCTTTCAAAGCCATGCGCGCGCGCGGCGGCTATGTTATGCGCGGCGTATATTTGCGATATGCGGCAAGTTTCTCTGCCGGATACGACAGAAATACAGTCCGCTGTACACATACGTATAAGTGCATACATTCATACGATACGATAAAAACCATAATATATCTGTGAACTATGCCACAGTATTTCTTTGATATACGTTACAGTTATTGTTGGTTATCAAATTCTTGCTTGTTTGGTGTGTAAAACTCCGGTGGGGGAGGATATTGCTGTGGTTCCGGCGCTATAGCCACAAATGGCTGCGGAGACGGCTGTGGCTGTGTTTGCTGCGGCGGATTGTTGAAGTATATCGGCGTTTGCGGGACAGCGGGTTTATTTTTATCAGATTTATTTTTAGATTTTAGCGTATTGGCGGTTACCGCTGCTACGCCAACGGTCAGTCCGTATTCAATAGCTCCGGTTATTAAGCCGAGAAATAGAATGATTACAATCAACATCCCTTTAGATGTTGTGACGCCATATTGCTGTAATTCTGCAGTGAATTGCGGTGTTAGCGCAATAAACAATAATCCGGCAAGCTGCCCAATTGCGATAAAAAAGCCCAGCCAATTGGCGTTCACTAATGCAGTCGACATAGGATTTTCGGCGCCGGAGGAATTTTTGGCAAATCGGCTGCCCATATAAAAGCCGCCGGCGATACTCAGCAAAATTCCGCCGATAACGCTGAGAAAACTGGTAACTAAAATTGAAACAAATCCCATGATGAAGATCATATTCCAATTGATTCGTTTTGGTGTATTCATAATTCAGTAATGGACTACCCTTAAAAATTCACTTGATCGCCTCAAGAGACGCAATTTCAGCGCCAGCGGCATGCTCATGATACATATCAATATAATATATAATATCTAAACATGTTTGGCGGTATGTACGCCAGTGAATAGATATAGCGGCAGGATATTTTTTGCCGGCAAACATAAATCAGCCGCGCATTAAGTATGCGCGGCTTTTTCCCTCAAGATACATGCAGTTGTGCGCGTATTATTGCTGCGGCGGCTGGGGTTCTTGGGGATTTTGCGGCATAGTAGATGATCCATATCCCGGTGGCTGTTGTGGATATATTGGCGGCTGTGGCGCTTGGCCGCTGCCGGGCATTTGGTTATATCCTTGCATCGGCTGATAGAATGACGCTTGGTTTGCAGCCGGCGCAACCTTTTGCTTTGCAATTAATCCGGTTATGGCTCCGGCGCCGGTGGCTAAGCCGATAGACAACACACCAAGTAAACATTGGATAAATGTGATACCAAAATATATGTAAAATGTAATATAAGCGCCGGA
>JAKAOI010000082.1 GCA_021812265.1 Chloroflexota bacterium
GCCCCTTGGCAGGGCTTGCGCTGTCCCCAATTTCTCCTCACAGCGGGGATACAAGGGGCAGTATGCCCCTTGGCAGGGCTTGGGGTGTCCCCAATTTCTCCCTACAGCAGGGGATACAAGGGGCGGCACGCCCCTTAGCAGAGCTTGGGGTGTCCCCAAACTTCTACCCCACAAATAGAAATGCAAAACAGCGGGAAAACAAATATAGTTTTCCCGCTTTCTTTTAAACACAACTCACATAACAAAGAGCCAACACAAACTTCGATTACACCGAAGTTTTATCTTTTTCTGTTTGGTCAATTTGCACGGAAGCTGATGCCGCCGCAGTTGGAATCTGGCTTTGCGGAGCAGCGTCTTCACTTTTAACAGCTTTTTGAAATTCTTTAATTGATTTTCCCATTGAGCTGCCCAATTCCGGCAAACGTTTTGCGCCAAAAATGAGGGCAATTATCAAAAGGAGAATTAATATTTCAGGGTGAATACCAAAGGGCATAGGAAACTCCTAAACTTCATCATGCGCCAAAATAAACTGCGCGAGCGAAAGCCGCAGTTTGGCGGAAGATGACTTTATTAATCTGCAATACACACGTGGTATTGGATACGCCGGCATGGTTTAAGCGTTTCAATACTCAGTTCTATATAAAAGTATACCATAATTTTCGCAAAAATTGGAGCTATTCGGCAGAATTTGGGAATGCAATACCAATTTCCGCGGCAATTTGCTGCAACTCATTCAAGGTTACGCCATCCAGCGGCACGCCATGCGCGGCGCGATCCGCTCTTTTACGAAAGCGGCCTTCACCGGGCGCATGTATTGTTTTTCCTTCTGCGGGCGGCTCTGCGTGAATTTCGTTCAGCAAAGCGCCGAGCCGCTGCGCGTAATCTGCAGCGCTCACCACGGAATTGGTGTGAATAGCCATAACCCACAATCCGGAATTCGTTGGGCGCTCCCAATTATCATAAGGAAACGGCACATGCGGACCAAAATCTGCGCCGCTAAGTGTCGCCGCTAAAATTTCAATCATCAGCGCCAGCGCATAGCCTTTTGCGCCGCCCATCGGGGCGACGGCGCCGCCATTCAGCGCAGCGTGCGGATCCGTTGTCGGGATGCCGTTGCTGTCGGTTGCCCATTCCGCCGGAATAGCTTCGCCGCGTTTTGCCGCCAAAATAATATTGCCGCGCGCCGTTACACTTGTGGCCATATCCACCACCACCGGCGTTGATTGATCTGTCGGTCCGGGCGCGCTGAACGCCAGCGGATTTGTGCCTAAAAACGCCTTTTTTCCGCCCCAAAGCGGCATAGCGGCGGGAGTATTGCACACCATCAAAGCAATGCATCCTTGCGCGGCGGCGTGTTCCGCATATACCGAAAGCGCGGCGGCGTGGTTCATGTTTCGCGCGGCGACCATCGCAATCCCTTGTGTTTGCGCCAATTCCACAGCTTTTTCTGCCGCCGCCAACGCCGCGGGCGCGCCGAGTGAATTATCGGCGTTCAGCAGCGCTGTTCCCGGCGCCTGCTGCTGCCATTGATACTGCGGATTAAGGTTAACCAACCCGGCCTGAATGCGCTTGATATAATGTCCCAAGCGCGAAACCCCATGTGTATCAATACCTTCTAAATTCGCGCTTACCAGCGCCCACGCCGTAATTTCCGCGTCTCGCTGCGATACCTGATGCGCCGTTAAAGCTGCCGCGCAAAATTGCTGCAGCGCCTCAGCGGAAAATCGTGTTCCTGTTGTTTCTGCCATATACCATAACCTTTCATATTCCGCAAAGTATATATAACTAGTACCTCATTGCAGAAATACCCCAGCATTTTTGCGACGCTGGCTACGCCAGCGTCGCGGGAATAAAACTCGGAGGCTGCGCCTCCGAACCACTGCTTTCTTAGCATCTACGATGCCGGGGTATTTCTGCATAGCAGTACTAGGACGTTCGCTTGAAAGAGAAGCGCATGGTTCTCGTATCTGCAACAAAGGGAGGTTTGGGGATACCCCAGAACCCCGTACAAGAGGCGCCGCCCCTTGTACATCCCCGATGTTCCCTGCTGCAGCGAAAGTCCTGATAACATACTATACAAAAATATTCAGCGCCGCCACAGGCGTAACGTTACAGGTCGCCGGCTGCGCGGCGGCATTTTTGCGCTAGGGCCAGCAAAAATTCCTGTTCGGCGTTGCTTAGCGCGCGAAAAACCTCCGGTAAGGCTGAATCAGTTGCGTGATGAAACGCATTTAGCATTTTACGGCTATTTTCCGTCAAACGAAGTAAATAACTCCGTTTATCGCGTGTTCGATACACCTTATCAACAAAATCATGATGAAACATTCCCGTCAGTATGCGCGAGATAGTTGTGCGATCTTTCCGCGTGCATAGCGCCAGCTCCGATGACGTCAGGCCATCCGGATATTCCGCTAAGCATTGAATAATCTCCCACTGTTCGGGAGTTGCCGCTATATGCAATCTGGCTAAAACGTCGCTCATATTTACACGCGCCAACTGAGTAAGCCTGGCAATGTTATATGCCAAATCTTGCTCCAGCCGCGCTGAACGTATTTGTCGTACTTGTTCTGTCATTAAAATTACCCTATAGACCTGAACTGAAGCAATGCGCAAGCAGCGCGCAAAAAGCAGTATGCCTTGCCGGCAGAAGCTGCAGATACAAGAAACATGCGTTTCTTTTTTCAGCGAAAATCCTATTCTAATAGCTGCCTAATTATATGATATTCTGAAGAGTATCCAGAATATTTTCTCAGAAGAAGGTTTATCAGCCTGCATGCGCCAAACCATTACCAGTCAGCATAATCCACTCATAAAATATCTCCACACACTGTATCGCCACGATGTGAGAAAAAGGGAGCAGAAAATACTTGTTGAAGGGCTGCGCGCTTTTATTTCCGCCGTAGAATATTCTGTTCCGTTTGAAACGGCGCTCTATGCTCCGGAAAGGCTGCGCAGCGACGCCGCAATTGCCGCGCTGGAAAAAGCGCAGCAAACCGGAGCCGAAGTGGTAACGGCTGCCCCGGATGTGCTGGATGCGCTGTCCTCCCGCGAAACATCTCAAGGGATCATTGCTGTTGCCAAACGGCCGCGCCATACGCTGGAAGATATAGAATTCGACTCAGAGTCGCTGTTTTTGGTAATGTACGAGCCGCAAGATCCATCCAATATCGGCGCAATGCTGCGCTCCGCCGATGGCGCCGGAATAAAAACCGCCATTATTGTAGGCAAAACACCGGCAGATCTTTTTGATCCAAAATCGATCCGGGCAAGCCTTGGAACCTGCTTCTCTTTAAAAACAGTGGAATCTAAGGATACGGAATCGGTGATCCAATTTTTGCAGCGACACGGCGTTTCAGTTATTGGTTCCTCGGATAAAGCCGCGGCTTTCATCTGGCATATACATCTTGCAGATCCAATTGCCATCCTTGTGGGCAACGAACGCGCCGGCGCGCCGGAGGAGCTTTTGCGCATGTGCGATGTCACCGCAAAATTGCCGATGCTGGGCGCGGCAGATTCGCTGAACGTGGCGGCGGCGGCAACTGCGCTGCTGTATGAAGCCGTGCGGCAGCGTAAATCAACGCCGCAGCACAGCCCGCGCGTCATGGATTAGCCGGAATAGCTGTAAACGGCAAACTATTCAGCCAAACTCCCGCTTTTTTTGCCGGCTCTTCACCGTTTTGACAATTCAGCAAACAGTCTCCTGCCCAGCTTGTATCGGTGAGCAGCGCCGGCTCTTGATTTGTTAACGCAAAAAAGTTGGCGACAGCGTTGCCGGTGATAACTTGGGAAATATTGGAGCGCGGCCAGATGGGATATTCTCCATACCAAACGACGCCAATCCACCATGAATATTGAATGAATGTGTCATACAGCGCCTGCATATCGGTTTGCTGCTCAATTTGGCCGGTATACAAATCACTGCTGCTGTAAGACTGAATCGGGGCGTCTCCCGGGTATTGATTTGATCCGGGAACGCTTTCATATCCGGCGCTGGTAAATAAAATCGGCAATTGTGTTTGTGTGTGCAGCGCTCCCAACTGCTCAACAATATTACCATAGTCCTGCGCCAAAGGAGTGGTGGTATTTTTCCCCATCCAAGCCTGCTGCAAAGCCGCTTCACTTGGCGCCACATTAGTGGTGAGGGGAATCAGCGCGCTGACGCCGATAATATCAACCGCATTCCACCATAAAAAGTGCGCCGGGTCCCATTCAAAATAATTCAGCGCCGTTTGGCCGTTATCGCGCCGGCTGGAAGCCGCGTATATCAGCTTACCGGTGTAGCCGCCGCCGGTGATGCGTTTCCTTGATGTATAGGGAATATATGTTGAATGACGCAGCGCCGCCACAACATGCTGCCATTCGCAATCTCTGCGGCCATGGCATGTATATGTGTCACCGGGACCATGAGTTGAATAGCTCATTGTTGTTTGCGTATCCGTAGTCATATGCTCCAAATCGGAACCCATAATAAAAAAGGGCATGTGCAGCGATTGGGCAAGCTGCGCATAATGCACTGCGTAGGCGGTATACGAGTCGATCCACTGCTCCTCCGGATATTCTACGGCATAACCGGAATTGTCATACCAAGAAGCGCCGATAATGCCGGGCCAAGGATCGGGGGAGTTTATAACGTGCAAAATCAATTTAAAAACCGGAACAAGGCCGGCGGCTTGAGCTTGCTGTACAACCGTTTTATATACACTGTCGGGAAAGGCGTCGAGGCTGGACCCGGCTTTAAAGTTAACAACAGTGGGATTATTGGCGTCTACATTAGCCGGCACATCGATAACTACCAAATTCATATGGTAATCGGCGCGTTCCGACGATAAAATCTGCGAGCCGTTTGGCGTCAGATATCCCGGACTGCCGAGTGAATTATACCAAGTATACTCAAATCCCATGATGTGATATGGCGCAACAATCGTCGCGATATTGGCCTGACTTTTAATGCCTTCGGGAAAGAAAAACAGTTGGGTATTAAAATTTATGGCAACAAATAAAACGATACCCGCCATTACAACGGAAATAAGCGCCCCTATAAGCGCCGGCCCCCTGCCGGGAGCAGGATCGGTAGGATTCAGCAGCGGAGTAGGCTTCGCAGACATCGGTGACGGATCGAGCGACATGATCCTGAATATCCCCCTAAAACAAACAGCAATAAAACAGCGGCGGCGAAAGTTCGCAGTCGGTCACAAAAAACACGGCGGCAAAAAAAAGCGGCGCATATATGTATGAAACATCTTTTACGCCGGAAACGCCAGTTTCCGGTACTTTTCAGAAGCTTCATACCATGCTTCATCGGAAAGGCCGAGTTTCCCTTTTAAATCCGCCATAGTCACACCGGATTGCAGTTGGCGGACCGCAAAACAATCCCGCAAAATTTGCAGCGTAACATGTTTATGAATATCCGCTCGTTTTACAATTTTCGCTAATATATATGTCAAGTTTCTGTCGGTGCATTCAAACAAACGATTTGTGCTGGGAGACTCTGCAATGAAACGGTTAAACATATCAGTAAACGATTCCGGCATCTGCAAAGTTCGCTCTTGTTGTTTCCTCAAGCGATCTTTATCAGATCGGATAACAATTTTAGGAGATTGCGGATCGCTGATATCCACATGTTCAAAGGTTAAGGCCAATATTTCTTCTTTTTTCAGGCCAGCGTCTAACGCCAGCGTAATCAGCATTTGCGACCGAATATCCTCAGCGGCGTGCGTCAGTCGGACAAGCTCATCTTCAAATAGCAAATCGGGGAGCGGCGGAAGCGGCCGCGCAAAAACAATATTATATGCAATATTCTCGCTGAAAACACCTTCTTGCGCCAGCCAGCCGCAATAATTTTTTAAAAAGGTAACTCGGCGGGCCATCGTTTTATCTGCCGGTTTTACGGCAGATTCCCAACGCAGGCGCATAAGCCAATCTACCAGTGTTTCGCGGGTAAGCGAGCCTACGGTGGTTGTTCCGCCAACATATTTAGCAAACAGGCGCATATCCGATAAAAAACACTCAATAGTATGCTTAGAATGATTCCCAAGCAGCAAAAATCGGCGATACGCCAGCGCTCCCCCATGAATAGTTGTATCGGCGGTTACGGCAGGCAGCGCCACTAACGGAGAATCCTCGCGAATCGGCGGCGGCGCATCTTGCCGGAATAATGTATTTTGCACAACTTGTTTTGGTTGATCATCGTGATCTGAAGCGGGCGTCACCATCGTTTCACCTATACCCATTCCTGTCAAAAATATCCATAAGGCTTTCGCTGGAAAGAGAAGCCAGTTCCTGAAACAAAGGAAGGTCTGGGGGCGCTGCCTCTTATACATCCCCGATTTTCCGGCCGAAGCGAAAGGCTTGATCCAAATATCCTGTTAAGATTGCAGCTTGCTTTATACCAGACAAGCAAATTTCCAATATTCCTAGAATCTGCTTTCTAGTGACTATATCACATATTTTCTGATTTACAAAATAGCCCGTAAAGCCGCCATCCCTTCAGAGCAAGCGGATGCAAGGGCGCAAAATAAAATTTGCGGGCAATATACGCAACAGCGCAGCAAATTTCCCAAGATGGCGCCGGCAACAAGGCCGATACTTGCGAAAATTGAGCGAATATCACAAATTCAGCAGAAAAATAAAATATTCATCCATTAACTCTTACCGAATTACGTATAATTTGGTATAGTATTGAGTATACATTATGCAATGCGCAATCATCTTGCTTCCTAAATAGGTATATTATATGTTACAGACATCAACAAAACCAACTGAAGAACATTTTCATGTTACTTGTCCTATTGAAAAGACAGCCGAAATTATTTGCGGCAAATGGACTTTGCTTATTATTCGGGATCTTGCTCGCGAAACTCAAAGATTCGTCAGCTTAGAACGCTCTTTGGCTGGCATCAGCCCCAAAACACTTTCCGAAAGACTGCGCACGCTGGAACGTATGGGGGTGGTTTCGCGCCAAATGTTTGGCGAAGTTCCTCCGCGAGTTGAATATTCCCTTACCAATAAAGGCCGCGATTTAGCGCAAGTTATCGAACAAATGCGGGCGTTTGGTGTAAAATGGCTCCTAAAATCAGGAGATTGTGATTGCGATGAATAACGTTCCCCATAAGCGGCGCATTCTCGCAAATTTGTAAAATTTTGGGGCAGGCAATAATTTGCCCCTTATCTGCTTGACAGAATGTCTGTTATCAGTGTATCTTTATTGTAATGGAGCGGCAGAAAAAATTTTTCTCAGCTCCACTTACACAAACGACCCAGAAAGCCACCGCTTTCAAGCGGTGGGATGAATAGGTCTACCTTGACAAAAAAAAGTTGACAAGTGATAAATGTAGATATGGAATTAAGCGTTGCGGGAAATGTGAGCGGGGACATCATTCAAACATATATTGAAAGGCAGAGTAAAACATGATGAAAACCCATATCATTGATTGCACGTTGCCTTTTGCGCAATGCCAGGAATTGAATCGGGCTAGTGGCAAAGCCTATACGGATGCCCTGGTCATGCATTGGAGACTCTATCGCAAACAAGGAATATGGCTCTCAGAAAAGAAATACAGTCGAGTCTTCACCGCTCTCAAGGGAGATACCATCCTGCATTCGCAAAGCTATCAATCCGCCGTCCAAGATTTCTATGAAGCGTGCAAAACGGCAAAGGCTGTGAAGCAAACCGATACATCAGCCAGATATCCCTATCGAAGAAAGTTCTATCATACAACAACCTGGAAGGGGCAAAGTATTACGATTGAGGATGGCATGATGCGGCTCCCATTGGCAAGAGGTCATGATGCTGTTCGTATTTCCCTTCCGGAATATCTTCAGAATCTTCCCCCCGAAGCGTGCAGTCAAGCGCAATTGGTCTTTGCTCCATCGACACGAAAAAATCACTGGCATGTGACTGTCGAAGATGGGATCATCCCTCAACACAGCGCTATGAGGAAAACGATGGCAATTGATTTGGGGGAGATCCATCCGGCATCTTGCGCCAATGGTGAAGCATCGACCATCATCTCCTGTCGAGCATTGCGGGCAAATAGCCAGCATCGTAACAAGAAAACCGCCGACTTAAGTACCCTGCTCAGTCGATGCGCACGAGGCTCACGCCGCTGGAAGAAACTCACGAAAAGCAGGAAACGA
>JAKAOI010000083.1 GCA_021812265.1 Chloroflexota bacterium
ATTCAGGAAAAACATTGGATTGCAGACGGAAATTATCGTTCAGTGCGCGAAATTATTTGGCCGGAGGCAGATACATTTATCTGGCTGGATTATCCCCTGTATGTTATTCTTGCTAGGCTGACATTCCGCACATTAAGCAGAGTATTTTTACGGCAAACGCTGTGGAATGGCAACAAAGAGCGATTTAAAAATCAGTTTTTTTCCCGTAATTCTTTGTATGTGTGGGTATTTCAAACCTATTGGCGCAGAAAAAAAGAGTATCCGGCGATGTTTCAGACTCCGGAATACGCCACCAAATATATTATACGTTTTAAGAGTCCGCGCGAATGCGCTGTTTGGTTGAAACGACTTAAGGATACACACGTTGCTGAATAGACAACATTACAGAACTGCAGCATTTTGTTCATAAGAGACCTTCATTGTTCAATTCAGCTAAAATTTTTGTGTCTTCTTTCGTCAGCGGAGAGTTTATTTGCCGCCAGATTGTAAACATATCTGGACGGAGCAGCAATGTTTTGCGCAACGACTGCCTGCGACGCCAGCGAAATATTTCCGCATGGCTGCCGGATAATAATTCTGTCGGCGCGGCCCATTCGCGAAAAACAGCGGGTCGTGTATATTGGGGATATTCCAGTAAGCCGGAAGTATGAGATTCATCAGCCGAAGAGTTTTCATTGCCTAATACACCGGGAATCAGCCGAATAACAGCGTCTGCCACGACTGCCACGGCTGGTTCACCGCCTGTCAGCACAAAGTCTCCCAGCGAAATAACCTCAGTCGCCAAATGCTGAATGATGCGTTCATCCACACCTTCGTAGTGGCCGCAAATAAAACTCAGCCGGTTTTCACTGCTGAGCCGCTCAGCAGTTTTTTGATTGAATACTTTGCCTTGCGGCGCAAGAAAAATAATCGGTCCGCCGCAATAAAACTGCTCTACGGTCTGAAACACCGGCTCAGCTTTCATCACCATGCCGGCTCCTCCGCCGTAAGGACTGTCATCACAGGTTTTATGACGATCTGTCGCCGCGTCGCGGATGTTGTGGGTGTGTATCTCTGCCAAATGCGCTTTTTGCGCGCGCGCAATAATGCTGGATGTAAATGGTCCCCGGAAGTATTCAGGAAACAGTGAATAAATATCAATGATCATACAGATAGTATATGATCTGTTGTATCATCTCCAATAGTGTGAAAATGTGGGGCTGCAATTTTTTATATCCAGGTAGATTTGCGCAGCTGTTATGGAATTGCCGATGGACAGATTGGCGGCAATGGGCTGTTGCTGTGGTTTATGAAAGGACCTTTGCTGAGTTGTAAACAACATGTTTTGTGACATCTATAAGATACATGAATAACAACACCATGGAAATAAAAATAATAGTAATATATATGACTAGGCTAGGAAAATAGCCATGTGAAGTTATAAGCAGGGTCCCGGAATATTACGCCGTATGATTGCTGAAAACAAAAAAAAACAGACTTTCGGCAGGAATTTTATTTTTTTACTTGCAGGGACTTGCCTTTCCGCAAAGAATATGTTATAGTATTGGAAGCAGGTTTGAATTATATCAAATCTAACCTATCAGTATCTGCACGCCTCTAGGGAAAATGAAAATTTTCATGTTTCCCCTTCTCGGTTTTTCACTGAGATTGGCCCCCAATTTCATACAAGCACGTAACCTGAGCGCAAAAAGAAAAACAACACGTGAATTTTCCGATCGGTTGTGTAAAACGCGCTTGGTTCACAGGGTGTGAAGGCTATACTACTTAATCACACCTTCGTTAAGGATGATGTGGCGCATCATATTTTATGAGTTGGAGAATATACTGCTCATCTATCCGCTGCCCCGGCAGATTGTGTAAAAAACATAATCTTTATACATGCGGCGTAATTTTTCGGGAAATGCAAAACAGCCAAATATTTGTGGCAGGCGCCTGATATCCACGGCGCAGATTCCACTAATAACAAATTTATTTCACTTTCCGTACCTGATTTTGAGGAGGAAGATATCTTCCATATGACATGGACCAGATATGACCAAACAACCCATTCTACTTTTGCCGGCCCTCGGCCCAATTCTTTGAATATAGTTGAACTTGAAAACAAATCGCTCGAAGAGCTTCAAGATATATCTCGTGAACTGGATATACCCGGCTATACAAACTTACGCAAACCTGAACTCATATTCCGTATGTTGCAGGAACATGGCGAACATCAGGGAATATTTTATAATGCGGGTATTCTTGAAATTGTTGATGAAACCCATAGTTATCTGCGGCAGGAACGATTCCTTTTAGGGCATGCAGATGTGTATGTTTCACAGTCGCAAATCCGGCGCTTTGGTCTGCGGCAAGGTGATATGGTCGCCGGGCAGGTGCGCCCTCCGAAAGATAATGAACGATTTTATAGCTTGTTGCGTGTAGAATCCGTAAACAGTGTCGATCCCGAATTGGCTAAGCAGCGGCCGCATTTTGAATCGCTTACCCCCATCCATCCGGATAAAATGTTTAACCTGGAAACAACTTCAGCAAATTTAACAGGGCGTATTATCAACCTTGTTGCTCCTTTAGGCAGAGGCCAGCGCGCGCTGATTGTTGCGCCGCCAAAAGCAGGCAAAACTATTCTGCTGAAAAATATCGCAACCGCTATTTCTACAAACCACCCCGATGCGCATCTGATTATCGCGCTGATTGCTGAACGCCCCGAAGAAGTGACTGATATGCGCAGATCTGTTAACGCTGAAGTAGTCAGCGCTACCTTTGATGAAGATGTAAATACTCATACGCGCGTAGCGGAAATGGTTTTAGAACGCGCAAAACGGCTTGTGGAAAGCGGCCGTGATGTGGTTATTCTGCTGGATAGTTTAACTAGGCTCGGCAGGGCGTATAACACTTTAATGCCAAATTCCGGCCGCACACTTTCCGGCGGTTTAGACCCCATTGCGCTGTATCCGCCCAAGCGATTTTTCGGCGCGGCGCGTAATATTGAAGAAGGCGGCAGTTTAACTATTGTTGCTACCGTTTTAATTGACACTAACTCGCGTTTGGATGACGCGATTTATGAAGAGTTTAAGGGCACAGGCAATAGTGAAATTACTCTTGAACGCAAATTGGCAGAGCGCCATATTTTCCCCGCAATCGATATTAGCCGGTCTAGCACACGGCGTGAAGATTTGCTGCTGGATGACCGCACAATGAAGTCGGTTGTTACCATGCGCCGGGCGCTTAGCGCTATGACCGAAAAGAATGGCGACGCCGTAGAGGTGATTTTAGAGCGTATTGCCCGCACAAAAGATAATAATGAGTTTTTAAACAGTCTGCAAAAGTCACTATCATAATTTTGTTGCGCGCATTTTCTTGGAACTCTTTCAGGCGCGGATCTGAGTGATCCGCGCTTTTGTGCGCTATTATCCCCAAACAGTCTTAGCTGCTTGACACCGAGCTGGAACCAAACTACACTGAAGGCATATTTTTATTAGTATGGAGCGCTATATTGTATGCCAATATCTTTTGACACAGACAATGATGACGACATGTACTATGATGAGTTCGACAGCTTCGAATTCCAAGATTCGAATGTGTATGAATCGGCGGAATATGGTTCTGTACATGATGATGAAAATGATGATGACGCAGATGCGCCAGCGGTGTATAACAATATTGGAGAAGACGCTGCGGAATACGCCGATATATATGAATCAGCAGAAATTGCGCAATTACCGCTGGTGATTGCCGGAACCGCAAAATATGTGTTTACTGAACATCTGCCGAAACGCCGCTTGCGGCCGTTTGGCTGGCATTTTCTTACTATTTTTGTCACCGTTTTAGTCATATTCAGCGCATTTATCAGCATGCGTCCGCTTACGGCAAATCAACACACAATTGGGTTCAGCAACCCCTTTATGGGGCTGGCAAATATGATTTCGCTGCCTGTAAACCGACCGTTTGAGCCATATCGTGTGCCGGCTGGGGAAACATTTTTATCGCTATCGCATGAACTCGGTGTTCAATTGGGAGGCATTTACGAGGCCAATCATTTTTTAGTAAACGCTCAGCTGCAGGCTGGGCAGCAAATACTTATACCAACCGATCCAGAATATGGTATAAATTATTATCCGCCTGTGCCGATGGTCGGCTCTTATCTTGGCTATACGCTGTTTAATAAAGAAAGTACACTCGGAGATCATATTGCGCTGCAGGCGACGCAATTGGCCGCCGATCTCTATGGCTACTCTGAAAATTATTTTAATACGCAAACTACCCCACAAATTGTGCAACAGGTGTGGGATAACCCCGCTTGGGGCAATGGCAATGTGCAATGTGTGGCGTTTGTGGACGGCGCTTATAAATACGCAGGAATTACGCTTCCGACTACGCCCAATGCGGTAAGTTTTTGGGGCGCATATAGCTTTCTGAGCGGTTATTCCGAGATTGCTAATGGTCAAGGCCTGCCGAAACCGGGTGATATTATTGTAATGGCTGGCGGGCAGCAAGGATATGGCCATGTTGCCGTAGTTGCTTATGTGGAACCGCCTGTTGGCAATAATTACGGCGCCATGATTATTGCTCAATCAAATTCACCATCATCGCTGGCAATTATGATTATTACTTCCAGCGGCTATGTGGAGTCTTGGCCGTTTGAGCCGGTATTAGGATTTATTCGCCCGCAGGGATAACCTGCGGATGCTTTTTCTCAGCGCGCTGGGTTGAGATATTTTCTTATGCGGAATATGCGTGTAAGAAACGATAAGTAACATTGAAGCGGGACGCCGCAGCAATATCATAATGGTAACTGAGAGGATTGGTATGCCGAATTATAACGATACATATTCTAATGAATATTGGGATGAGTATGATCGCGAGCAGGATGGCGATGATGAGGGGTATATCAGCAGAGCCGATTACCGCGCTTATCGTGAATTTGCCGACGATAGCAGCAGAATGTATGAATCTATGCAGATAGAGCCGTACCATCAGGCGAATTATCCCGAAGTATATGATGATTCTGACGCAAGTGAAGCAGATTTGAATCACGCCGCTCCGCTTATCATTGCTGGTTCGGGTTTGCCGATTTTAAAGCCGGTGAAACGCCGCAATCGCCCGGTGATATTGCATACTATTATTATTCTGGTAACGGCGGTTGCTGTGTTCAGCGCTATGATCAGCATCGGCCCTCTCAGCAGCATATCGGGCAATAATTTAGCGAATCCATTTTTTGGCCTTTCTAACTCATTGTCACTTTCCGGCGCGCAAAAATATATTACGTATCGTATTCGCCAAGGAGATACGTTTGACTCAATTGCCTCACATTTTGGCGTGCAGTTGGGCGGTATTTTTGAAATGAATCATTTGCGGGCAGACGCAGAGGCAATTGTTGGGGAATTAATTATGGTTCCGACAAATCCCAATTATGGGGAAAATTATATTCCGCCTCTGCCGCCGGGAATAGATGTTGCCGCCGAAGCGTATCCGCCGGTAAATATTCCGATTATCGGCAACGGCTGCCTTTTTTGCGCGGTTGCCGGCCAAACAAATCCCGGCGGATTATGCGCGCCGACAGCCGCCGCCGCCAATGGTGTGCCGCTCAACTATGGCCTCATCAATCCCAACCCCAATTCGCATTGGGTACGCGGCTTTACACCGTACCATAGCGGAGTCGACCTAACTTCGGGTGTATACGGAACGCCATTATACGCCGCGCAATCGGGAGTGGTCATCTTTGCGGGATTTGACAGCGGCGGCGGCGGCTGGTCGATAAAATTAAATCACTGCTACGGGCTGGCGACATCCTATTCTCATATGGTGGCAATCATCTTAAAAGTTGGTCAGTTTGTGAAGCAGGGTCAGTTAGTGGGATATCAAGGCAATTCCGGTGAATCGTTTGGCTCGCACGTTCACTATATGGTTTGGTGGCACAACATTCCTATAGACGCTACATGCGCTTATACCGATTTGGATGGACAGGGAATCAATATCACCTATCACTATAATGGCTGCCCACCGGATTTACATCATTTTGCGTGGCCCTAAATCAGGCAAAATAAACAATATTGGCTGTTCTGTATCTGTCGCATAACAAGATGCTTCCGAATGGCGCTTTTTGCCGGCGCAGGAAGATTGCCTATGCGGCAGGTACTTGTTGTTCGGCGTTGTTCATCAAGTTTATTTGCAGGATAATAGTATACTAAAACAAGAGATTTCTTTGTAAAAAACAGAAAATGTATCAATATACTATGCCGAAGCAAGGATATTGATCTGCGAGGATATGCCGGTGTAGACTGCCGGAGAAGAGGAAATCTTGCATAGCTTCTCCTCTATCTAAATAGAGGAGCAAGGGGTCTGTTTTTAAGGAAATATAAACTATGTCACCATTGGCGGGCCAGCCGAAATCGCCTGAACCAGGGCAAGATGATCTAAAGCTCATTCAATATCATACCAGCAATGCAGCGCCGCCAAATTTGCCAACACCCGAAGCGTACAATTTTTCAAGACCAGAACTTGAAGATCCGGAAAACCTTGTTATAATTTTGGGAAGCGGCAAACCTAAAACGCACATCTTTTTTCGATCATTTCGACGAAGATTCAGCGGCTACCTTACTGCGGCGCTCGTTTTCGTTTTACTCGTTGGGTATTTAACGCAATATTCTCCCATTGCGCCGTCATTAACCACACAAACATCTATGTTTCGTGCTTTGTTGGCTGCTGTGGCGTATACGCCGCCACAATATATTGTGTATACGGTTGTTTCGGGGGATACGATTGAGTCGATTGCCAAAAAATATGGCGTTAGCCCAAATGGAATCTACAAAATAAATAACTTCTATTCAGGACAGGAAGTAACTATAGGCGAGAAAATTAAAATTTCTGCCAACCCATCATACGGCGTTGGATATGTTGCGCCGCCGCAGCCTTTTTCAGGTTCCGAACAAGGAACTATCCTCACGAATAATTTTGAAACCACATCGTGCATGTTTTGCGCTGTCGCTGGGTGGACAAATGGGCCGGGCAGGCCCTGCGCGCCGGAAAGTTCTCAAAATCCAGTTGATATTACGCAGTTTTCATTTATCTCGCCAGAAAAAAACGGAACTTTTGTGCGTGGTTTTACATGGTATCATAATGGGGTAGATATTACAACAGGTTTTAATGATGATCCCATTTTTGCGGCGCAGGCTGGAGTGGTGATATTTGCTGGGTGGGATCCATATGGCGGTGGGTTATCGGTTAAAATCAGCCATTGTGGCGGAGTCGCTACTTCTTATAGCCATCTTTCAGCGATTATGGTTCATATGAATGAAAATATTACACAAGGACAAGTGGTTGGCTTGCAAGGGATGACCGGCAACGCGACGGGGCCGCATTTGCATTTTATGGTTTGGTTTGCTAATATACCGATAGATCCGCTGTGCGCATATACGTCATTAGGCGGGTATTCCTCGCAAAGCCACTATGGTGGATGTCCGGCGCCAAAAAGTCAGCCATAACAGGCCATATTATGCCTGCGTCGGCAGCGACTGGAGCATAACATCAAATACCTGCCGCGGGGCGCAGTTTTCATCGAGCAGTCTTTGCGCTTTTATGATGGATCTTAAAAATTGCTCTGCGCTTTGCGGGGCAATGGTTAAGGCATAGCGCTGCAATGTTTCATATTCAGCGTTTTTATAGAAAATATCGTCAACGCCATATGTAATATATAAGATTTTTTGCCACCAAACCAGCCATGAATCTAACAGCAGTTTTAATTGTTCCCGTGTGTTTTTCTCATATGTTTTCAAAATTGCGTCAACCAACACAAATTTTTCACTGAGTTGGGCGCTGAGCAATTGCTGCAGTGTGTGTACAGCGTGTTCGTGTTCCTGCATTAATTCCGGGTTTTCCAGCAATTGAATTGCAACACCCGGTATGCCGCCAGACTGCGCAGCAGCTTCTATAGCGGTTGTTGCGTCAATTTGCCGTGTGCGTGTAAGCGCTTGGGCAATATATGTGTCTGGCGATGGTTTTAGCGCCACTTCCTGGCATCGGGAGAGTATTGTCGGCAATAATTGCGCTGCGGATGTTGCCGTTAAAATAATAACGAGAT
>JAKAOI010000084.1 GCA_021812265.1 Chloroflexota bacterium
ATGCGTTTAATATTTGCCGGATTACCGGAGGCGCAATGGGACACAGCGGTACAATCACTGGCGGCTATGACAGCGCCCGGCGGCTGGGTAGAACTGGTAGATATTCTCATCTCTGCAGATCCGATAAATAGCTCTGTGTCGCAAAAATTTAATCAATGGGTACATAACGCATTGGCCCCGCGTAAATTTGATTTTATGGCCGGAGAACATTTGGCGGATCGGCTGGCGCGCAGCGGATTGGTGAATATTCATTTCTATAAAATCGATATTCCCATGGGATATTCTGCCGGAGAAGACGGCGGATTAATGGCGGCAAACAGCGAAGCTACGCTAGGCGCATTAAAACCGGTTTGTATACAAGCAGGTGTTGCCAGCGAAGAAGAATATTCAGCGGCGCTGCAGCAGTTCCACGCGGCGCTGCAAACCGCGCATGGTGAACATTATCCCTATTATGTCGCCTATGGCCAGAAACCTTTACGATAATTTTTTTTGCTACAAAAAGGCGGTATTTTCAACAAACACAATCTAGGGCGGCTGCAAAAGTCGCCTATCTTGGATTATACAGATTCAAGTCAGCGGAAAGTGATGAAGAAGCAAAGACGCCGCATGTTTTTGTATTTTTGTTAGCGACTGCCCTGAATTTTACATGATTTGATAAAAATATTGCCAATTCACGGGAAAATAGTGAAAATATCCGCTATATTACGTAAAATACTGTACATTGCGCCGTTTATTTGATACTATTACGATGTAAAGATTTTTTGTTACTTTTTTAGTTATTGAGACGATTTTAATATATCTTTACAAGGAGTCATCTTTTACTATGCAGCAATGCCAAGTATGCGGCCGCACATTAAGCGAAACCGCAATTCAATTAGGCGAATGCCCTAGCTGCGGAAGCCCCATTGCCGCTTCTCCAGCTGCATCGGAAACTCTTACACCAACGGTTAAAAATACCGCTCCGCAAACACCTGCAATAACAGTAACACCGCCTGCAGAGCAAACACCGGCAGCAACACCAACCGAGGCAAATGAACCCGCCGCGCACAAAGAAGAAACTTCCCCATCAACCACGGCGGCTTCTTCCGGCGTGCACACTGCGCCGCAATATCCGGAAACACCGGGATCTGCTCCGGCATACCCCGGTGACATGGTATACCCAGCTATGCCACAGGTCCCGCAAACGCAACCAACAACAGCGCCTTCTGCCAGCGAAACACCGTCGTATTTTCAAACAGGAGCTGCTCCTCAGGCGTATGCTTCAGCGCCGGCGCCAGTCACAGCGACTCCGCAAAAAAGCAACAGTGGTTTAGTTATCGGACTCATCAGCGCTATTGTAGTTATTGTGTTGCTGGTGGCAGGTGTTGGTTTATTTGCTCTTGGTAAAAACGGACAAGGTCCGCTGGCTTCTCTTGGGCCAACTGCTACCCCAACGATAACGCCAACACCAACATTTACGCCAACACCAACCGCAACACCGGTTCCCACTGTTCCACCACCGGCCAGCGGTTTTGCAACATTTACTGCAGCCGATGGATCTTACGGCTTTAACTATCCATCTGCATTTGTAACATCAACACATTCAGCCGGCGGCGTTACCGCTTCTTTAGCCACCGACGGAACAAATATATTTGGTGTTTTAAACGCCGGCATAACTATTACACCTACGCAATTGTCAAGTTTAGAGTCAGCTTTTTTCGCTTCAATGAGTAAAAGCTCTGTTACCGTCAGCTCAACAACACAAACCATAACCACCGGAACAAATTCTTGGACTGAAGATGACGCCACATTTACGTTTCAAGGCAAACAATATAAAGGCGCGTGTTACCTGCTTAACTCTAGCGCGCCAAGCAGCTCAGACTTAATAGTGTTCGACGCGGCGCCATCCACCGCTTATTCTGCGGAATATACCAGCGTGTTTTCCGTCAGTCTTTCCACATTTACTATTTTAAAATAGCTGCAAAACACATCATTTTATAGCGTAAAAGAGGGGGATCGCAGAGTTTTCTGTAATCCCCCTCTCGCTCTCTCATATCTTATTCGGTTGCTACATCGTGCGCAGTGCGGGTATATTCTCCACCTTTTTTCTCTAGCAACTCTATTCGCAGTTCCGCAGAATTCAACAACTCACTGCAATGCGCTATATAACGCATACCTTTTTCAAATAAATCGATAGATTCTTGCAGCGAAACCTCGCCGCCTTCCAGCTGCTCCACCGCTGTTTGCGCTTGGGCAAACGCTTCTTCAAATGAAGTTTGCGCTATATCTGCAAATTCCATTGCGTTTTGTTTCACTTTCTTCATATCTTTTTGGAAGTATATTCGCTTTACTTGAATCGGATCCTCTGCCTCACAGCGCAAGAAACACCAATGAATTAAAAATATCACAACAACATATCTGTGATTTATGCGCCATTGCTATCCCGATATCAGCGAATCTCTAACCATCCTTCACCTTACTTTATTTTTCGACGCCATATCCATAAAAACGGAAAAACACCATTAATCTTCAGAGCGTTCGTACACCGGCCGCTGAAATTGCTCTTTCAGTTCTGCATTTAGTATATCCATATTGCGCCACTGCTCCGGTTGATACGTATGACGGCTTTCTGCGCACCAAGGCTTGCCGCATGGCTTTTCATGGCTTACTTCAAACGAAAGGTTTCCTTTTTCCGAAGTTATCCAAATATGTTTGCGAGAATAGCCGTCACCCCATTTTAAAATGATTCCTTGGCTGTATTCATCGAAGCGGCCCAAGCCATATAAAAAGTCACGATTAAAATATTCCAATAAAACATGCACACCGCTTTCGTTAATGACACGGGCGACGTCTTCATTCATGCGTGTAGTTGCTTCGGTGTGCAAATCTTCTTCCGGTATACGCAACTGCCGCGCCGATCCTTGCGCTTCAAGAATCATATCACGGATTTCTTCCGCTTCTTCGTCACGCAAGCTGCGGCTTTGCCCGACAATAGAGTTTTTCTTCGGGTTGTTCATACGGATATCCTTTTTGTTAAGTTTTGATATCTCCAGAATTCTTGCGGCGCATACGCGCCACATAAGCAGAAACACTGCTATGTATTATAGCCCGAATTGTCACATTCAGTCACCCACGCCACATTCTTCGCGACAATGTTATGGCAGATAAGATGATCAAAATCAGTCTCTGCCATATTTACAGAGATGTTGAAGTGTCAATCCTTCAACATCTCTGTATTGGACATGCTATAGCCGCTTATTCCGTTCGCAGCGCCGCAATCGGATCCAACCTGGCAGCGCGAATTGCCGGATACAAACCGAAGACAATTCCGATGAACGCCGATACCGTAAAGGCTGTAACAATGGCAAAGATATTAAACACCAGCGGCAAAGAAAACGCATGCGCCAATATCGCGCCCAAAACTGCGCCGATAATAATACCCAATATCCCCCCTGTGCCGCTGAGCGCAACAGATTCAATGAGAAATTGGTTCCGAATATCACCCCTCCGTGCGCCGATTGCCATACGTATACCAATTTCGC
This sequence comes from Chloroflexota bacterium, assembly GCA_021812265.1. GTDB lineage: Bacteria > Chloroflexota > Ktedonobacteria > Ktedonobacterales > JACDGC01 > JAJYBV01. The sequence continues at coordinate 3,522 of JAKAOI010000084.1, forward strand.
GGGTCCGTTCCGTCACCGAAACCAGCATAATATTCATAATGCCAATTCCGCCAACAATAAGAGATATACCCGCTATACTTACTAAAAGTATAGTAAGTGTTGTCGAAAATTGCTGCGCTGTTGCAACCAATTGATTGGGATTGCGCACCGTAAAATCTGCCTGGCCGCCGGCAGATATATTGTGCAGCGTATCAAGTTCTGCAGTTATTTCGTTCTGCACTGTGGTAACATTATTGGCGCTATCTGCCTGCACTTGTATTTGATTTACATAGGTTATGTTTTTTAGCCGAGTTTGTGTGGTTGTAAATGGAATAAACACCACATCATCCTGACTAAATCCCCCGGTAGAGCCTTTTGTTTGCAAAACACCAATAATTTGAAACGGTATCCCGCCAATGGTCATTTCTTGCCCCAAAGCGTTTGCGTTATTGGGAAATAAGTTTTGATACACCGTTTGCCCAATAACCGCAACAGGTGATTGCTGAGATTCCTGAGCTGCGGAAAACCATGCGCCGGTTTGCAGTGACCAATTTTGAATCTGCTGATAAGATGGATATACTCCCGAAACAGATGTGTTCCAATTTTGACTGCCGGAGACCAATTGCTCCCGCACAGTAATAACCGGCGACGCATTCATAACATGCGGCAACTGCGCCAGCGCCTGCTCATCTGAAACGGTAAGTGTCTGTTGCCCTCCGGCGCCGGAACGCGCGCCGCCGACAGTAACCGAACCGGGATTAACAACCAGCACATTTGTGCCTAATCCGGTTAATCTGCCATTGATAAGCGCGCTGGCCCCCGATGTTATGGTTACCGCAGCAATAACTGCCGCAATACCAACAATTACACCAAGTATGGTAAGAAATGAACGGCCTCGGTTTACCCACAACGCTTCAATAGCGCTGCGAAAATTTGCTTCCAGCAGCATTCCCCGATTATTATGCATTGCCGGCGATTTGCCTGATTGCGCCGGCGTTGATTGTGTTTTAACTGCCATTATTTTTCTCAGCCTGACTTTCATGAATACGCTGTTGAAGCTCTGCGGCGGCGTTGCGCGGATTTACGTTTATGTCATCTTGAATAATTTTACCGTCATGAAACGCAATATGTCTGCCGGCATACGCCGCTATATCCGGCTCGTGTGTTACCAACGCTATGGTTAAGCCGCGGCGGTTTAATGCTTGAAACAGCGCCATTATTTCCATACTGGTGCGGGAATCTAAGTTGCCGGTTGGCTCATCAGCCAATAAAATAACCGGATTATTAATCAACGCGCGGGCAATAGCAACCCGCTGTTGCTGCCCGCCCGAAAGTTCAATGGGGCGATGTTGCGCGCGCTGCCCCAGCCCAACTATTTCCAAGTATTTTTGCGCCTTTTGTTCGCGTTCCGTCTGCGATATTCCTTGATACACCATAGGCAGCGCAACATTCCGCAACGCAGTTATTCGCTGCAGCAAGTTAAAGCCCTGAAATACAAAACCAATAAACGCGCTGCGAGTCGCCGCCAATTGATCCGAAGTCATTTTTGCCGTTTCGGAGCCGTTTAATATAACAGAGCCGCTAGTCGGTTGATCTAAGCATCCAATTAAGTTCATAAATGTGGATTTCCCTGATCCGGATGGCCCCATAATAGCGGCAAATTCACCCTTATACAGGGTCAGCGATATACCGCGCAACGCATTCACGGGATTTTTTCCCATCATATATGTTTTTGCTAAATTTCTGGCAATAATCAGCGGAATTTTTGCAGCGCCACCGGTTTCAGAAGCGCTTTCCGGCCGATTGTTATCTGCGGTCATAAAACTTTGCCTCCTCTTCCGTTATGGTATTAAAGGTGTGCTGCCAAATCCGCCTCCGCCACCGCCGTTTCTGCGAAAAGAGCCGCCGGTAGAACTGCCTGCGCTCGTGGTCACTGCGCCGCCGGATTGACCTGTGGCTACCGTATCTCCGGGCTGTAAGCCGCTGAGCGTCTCATAATAAACACCATTCGTTATTCCTACAACCACCGGAACAGCCGTCCACACACCTTTAGCGCTGCGCTCCAGCACTATTTCCGCTAAAGGATTTTCTGCCGCGATGGTTTTATCTTGCGCAACAAGTGTCGCAAGCGCCTGCCTAGCCTGCCGAAACGCCTGAAAAGCGGCGGTTCTGCTTACAAGGCCACCGGTTCCAATATGCGACTGCGCAAAAGTAACCGCGGAATATGGCAGCAGTGTTGCGCCGGAAACGCTGGCGGTGGTTATGGTTACTGCAGCGGTCATTCCCGGAAACAATTTGTGTCCATTTAATTTTTGGGTATTCACATTAATATATGTGTTGTAGGTAACAACCCCACTTGCAGATTGCCCCAATGGTGACACCGCCGCAACCGTGCCTTGAAAAATCGCCGAGGGATATGCCGTAACGGTGAATGTAACCGGATTATTTGGCGCAACGCTTCCTACATCCGCCTCGTTTACACTAGCCAACACCTGCAAAGACGATAAATCAACAATATCAATAAAATCTCCGGCAGAGCCGCTGACTAAACTGCCGGCAACGCCGTTAACTACAGCTACAATTCCTGCGTGCGGCGCCGTTATTGTGGCGTTGTTTAAATTATCTTGCGCAGTTTGTAATTGCAGTTTCGCAGAATACACCTGCTCCCCAGATGCGTTTAACTGATCTTGCGCAGAAACAACTTGCGCATTAGCCTGAACTTGCGCTTGATTATACTGCGCCTCGGCCAATTGTTTGCAATTCGCCGGAGGATTCGGCTCGGTTGTGCACGCCGAAAGTGCGTTTTGTTCTTGATCATAGGCAATGGTTAAAGAAGATGTTGTTTGCGATTGCGTATTATACAGCGAGTTTAACGCATTTTGATATGATATTTCTGAAGACGTTACAGAAGCCTGCGCCTGATTATAGGCGTTTTGCAGCGATGTAGGGTCTAGCTTTGCCAGCACTTGCCCACTTTTTACAGTTTGGCCGACACTGACATCAAGTGTTTCAATTTTACTGCCGGATGCGGCGTCTACAACATAAGTAGCGGCCTGAAGAGCGCCGGTTTCATTGACCGAAACCGCTAAATTGCCGGTTTGCAGCGTTTGAAATGTATACGTTGTGGGAGTAGTTTTCTTCCCGCCATGCAACACGGCAAATGTTACTCCCAATAGCACAATAACGGTAATTGCAGAAATAATAATCATTATTTTACGGCGCGGTGATGTTGCCGCGCCAGCCGAACCCGAAGAGCCGGAAGTGATTTCTGAAGAATCTGAGAAATCGGGCAAGTTTAAATAGTTATACGCAGAATCCTGAGATTGAGTCATTTGCGACATTTTTTCCTTTACTGATGTATAATTTTAGCTTTTCCTCGCAAGCAGCTTTGTGGAATATAAATATGAAGAAATTCACAAGCATGCATCGTTCTTGTATATAGAGGTTTAGGACAGCGCTGAAAGCTTAAAATTTGCTGATAACTTTCACTTTTATCACGCCAATCTGACAGCTTCGTTTCAAAAAATTTGTAAAAGATTTGTAACCAGCTGACTGCTAGTACTTCTATTGAAATTAAAGAAATCCACAATAACAAAATTCTGCGTCCCCTATTATAACTGGCAATATCACAAAAACATCACCGGAGCTTGTTATGAGCAACAACGCAGAAATATTGCCGGGATAATCTAACAATTTTGTGATAGAATATATTTTGAAGGTCCATGCGCGATCTTCACAAACAATTTAGATACCATCCGACCAGCAAAAATATTCTATGTAAGATTGCGCCAAGCAGCGATGGTATGCCAAATTATAAGCGTCAACGACGATTGCTGAACGTTTGACGTGAATACGATATAGTAAGAGGAGCGTATTCCGCGCCATGAAAATTTCTCAAGATGACCTTGCGGGTCCACCGCAGCGAGAATATTCTGAAACAGATCACGACACGTGGAAAAGACTGATAGAACGCCAGTTAAAACTTATTGAAACGATTGCCCCTGCGATGTATTGGGAGGGATTTGCGCGGCTGAATTTAGACAGAAATCGACTGCCCGTTCAAAACACCATGAGCGCGCATCTAAATGACTTAGTCGGCTGGCAATTATCAAACGCACAAGATGAATATTTAAAGCCGGTAGATTGGTTTATTCACTTGGAAAATAAACATTTTCCCGTAACCGACTACATTCGACAACCAAAAGACTTTGAGTTTACACCGCTGCCAGATTTATTTCATGAATATTTTGGGCATTTAGCGTGGATGACGCTGCCACGATATTTAGAAATCGTCAACCGTATAACTCGCAAATATTTAGCGTCTTCCGACGATATGCGCTTGGTAATATCGAATATTTGGTGGTTTACCATTGAATTCGGCTTAATTCGCGAAGATGGCAAAGTCCGGCCGTTCGGCGCAGGATTGCTTTCTTCACCCGGAGAGCTTCAACGCTCCCTGCGAGAAACAGATACACATGTTCCCTTTACCCTTGAGGGAGCAGCCAAAGCGGAGGCAAAGCCATACGC
>JAKAOI010000085.1 GCA_021812265.1 Chloroflexota bacterium
AATTGCGCCAAGAGAATCGCAGCGTGTTCTGCTGTTGCTTGCATTTGTTTCGATTTCAGCGCATTGGGAGACAAGATAAATAATACGATGGGACGCACAGCAAGTTCTTGTTGCGCAGTATGGGAGTCATGTTTTGTAGTAAATGCCGTATTGTGATAATACACATCGACACCGTTTTTTCGGAGCGTGTTTGCCAATGCTTCACAGAACGCACTATCACTTGTATGGAAACAAATATAGATTTTCATTGCAGGCATAAAAAAAGTTACCCTAATGATATCTTGTTTTCAATATTAGGACTTTCGCTGGAAAGAGAAGCGTATGGTTCTCGTATCTGCAACCAAGGGAGGTCTGAGGACACCCCAGAACCCCGTACAGGGGGCGGCGCCTCTTGTACATCCCCGATGTTCCATGCTGAAGCGAAAGTCATGACTATATTAAGCTATTATGTAATAGCCAGTATAGCATACGAAAAAACAATCGGCAAACCATCTGCCTTTTTTTGCGAATTTGGCTGCTATAAAATAAGCTGTTATATGGCTGGCTCCATTATCTGGAAATTCCTGTTTTCACCGTCGCCGCTCTGACTTTCTGAATATATAATTTGATTATATTCACAATATTTATGTGAGATTTTACATATATGGCTACCGCGCCGCATCTTTAAGATATAGTAATATAATGATAGAAATAAATTTATGAAAACTAAGAAAATGGCGGCGCATAAATAGATATAGCAACAAGGTGGTATATGATGAATCAGTCTGAAGTTATTTTGCTGTTTGCTCATGGTGACGCCGAAAACGCCAAACCATTTGCGGAATCTTTTGAAACTGCAGGATTTAAGGTTGTTCAGTTTCATGATCCGCAAGCTGTTCAATCATGGACAAATACTTCGGTTCCAGTCGTAATATTGCTTTCTGCTGCGCAAGCAGATTTATTAGCGGCGCTGCCAACGCTTGTTCCTGCGCTGCAAAATAGACTGACGTTGCTGGTGTATTTGGACGATGTTGCAGCAAATCCGGCGGTTGAACGCATGAAAGGTATACGCAGTGTTAACGCCTATCGCATTGGCTCTCCCAACGCAATTTCAGAATGTATCTCGGCGCTGACCGATTATATCTATACGGATACACTCGGTTCTTCTCGGGGATTTCCCACAGCGGCAGCTCCCAGCCCGTCTGCTGAAAAAGAATATATTGCTAAAAAAGATGCGACCAGCCGCAGCTCTCCTGGCGCCGCTCCGGCGAAAAACAAGAAAAAAGAAGAAGATCAACGAACTGACACTCAAGTTGTTGGCGCTGTATATCATCCCAAAGAAATTAAGCGTTTTGCGAAAGAACCTATGCTGGTGTATATAGCGCCCGATAGCGCAGAAGCGCTGCAGCAGGTTGAAGCCGACGCGCAAAACGCATTGGGCAGCCGTATTCCTGATTATAAACCTGTGGCGGCGCGAAGCCAAACCGCTTTAAAATATGACACCGAACTTATCATTATTCCTGAATTGGAAGGTTTTCATTTTGAACCCCCAAGCCAAGTGGTTGTGTGGAAGGGGGAAATGATTCGCGCCGCATTTACTATGCAAGCTGTAAGCGCGCCAGCAGACATGGCGGTAAATGGTAAAGTGAAGATTACAGTGGGGCCGATAACGTTTATTGAAGCGCGCATTTCCATATTTGTGCAATCGGAACGGGAGGTGACAACGCTCTATAACACAACAATACAGATCGCGCATAACTTTCGTAAAATTTTTGCGTCTTATTCTCATAAAGATACGGAGATAGTACTAGGCTGCAAAAAAGCGGCGGAAGCTATGAATAATGAATATTTGATAGATATAACAAAATTGCATAGCGGTGACTATTGGGATGATAAGTTGCTGGGTTTCATTGATGATGCGGATGTATTTCAGTTATTTTGGTCTAAGAACTCGGCAAAATCGGCAAACGTCCAAAAAGAATGGAAGCATGCAATTATAAAACAAGAAAATTTAGAAAATATCCCGGGTAATGGCTTTGCAGGTTTTGTGCAGCCGCGGTATTGGTCTAAAGTGTTATATGAGCCGATTCCAGAAAAGCTGCGAAAATTTCATTTTGAAAAAATTGATTTTTCACAGTTAGGCATTGCAAAACGTCGGGGATTTTTGCGAAGGCTGTTTTACAAACAGCAATAGATTTGTACAAATTCTTCAGATTCTGTTGCAGTTGGCCATAAAGTTGCGGAAAAACCCTTATGAACACACGTTTATGTCTATATTCCTTGCCTGAAACTATGGTATAATCAAAGCGGTGGAATGTTTTGTTTATTCTAAGACCATCGGATTACCGATCGGCGATATTTTTCAGGCTGCCATCTGCAGGCGCGTGTTGGCGCATTAAAGTAGGCGCGCTGCCAGATAACGTTTCTGTGCATTTTTGGCAGGTGAGGGAGTTAGGTGAAGATGGACTCGAACGCAAACTTTGATAACCTCCCTGTTGTAAAAAACTCCTCCGGAGGTCGCCAGCGGCCAAAACCTTCACCTCGGCTTGCGCCCGGAATGCTGATTCAGCATGACAGATATCTGATTGAAAAAGTGATCGCGCTTGGAGGTATGGGCGCCGTATACGCTGCGATTGATCAACATTTGCGCCGGCCCTGCGCAGTGAAGGAAATGCTGGACACATTTACCGAACCGCAAGAAAAATTGCAGGCAGTAGAGTGGTTTGAGCGTGAAGCAAGTTTATTGCATGATTTAAATCACACTGCCATCCCGCGGGTGCGCGATTATTTTTGTGAAGAATCCCGCTATTACTTAGTTATGGATTTTGTAACCGGAAGCAATCTTGCAGAGATATTAGATAAGGAAGGGAAACCCGGTCTGTCGGAAGACAGAGTGCGCAATTGGGCAATGCAGATTTGCGATGTGCTGAGCTATTTGCACCACCAAAATGTGGTGTTTCGTGATTTGAAGCCGGCAAATATTATGGTTGGCCCCGATGAACGCATTAAATTGATAGATTTTGGTATCGCGCGGAACCTGCGCGCGCAAAATGAAACCACTGTTATTGTAACGTATGGGTTTTCGGCGCCGGAACAAATGCAGGGGCGTCCGGAACCGCGCAGCGATATTTATTCGCTCGGCGCAACACTGCATAGGCTGCTAACCCGCCACGATCCCGCCATAAATGCGCCCAATCTCAGCGATTTCCCCAATATTCGCGGCTTAAATCCTCAAATAACTCCGCAGTTTGGCGAAATTATTACCCGCGCTTTAGCGCTGCTCCCCGAAGATCGCTGGCCCAGCGCCGGAGAAATGGGGCGGGCGATTCGTGCGTTGCCCCCACTCGACAGATTTACCTCTTATGCGCGGATAACGGCGTTTCAACCGGCTGAATCGCCCCAAGTGTCGCGCACCATTTCACGTCCGGTTACTAAGCAGCCAAATGAAATATTTATCACTATTCATCGGCTTATCGACCAAGGACGATTTCAAGACGCGCGGAAACAGCTGAGCAAAATATTGGATCATAACCCTGCAGACGCAGACGCTCATAAGTTGATGGGACTGCTTTATGCGCGCATGCGTCCGCCGGATGGGCAGCGCGCGCTGGAAGAATATCAAGAAGCGCTGGCTATTGATTCAAAAGACTCTGAAGTTCACCGCTTAATTGGCGATGTATTATTATATATTCTGCAAACACCGCACCGCGCTATAGAAGAGTATCGCAAAGCGCTGCATTTGCAGCCAAATGATTATGAGTCGATTCGTCTGCTGGGATATGCGCATGAAAGTTTGCAGCAGTATGATATGGCGCGCACGTATTATTTTGAGGCGATTCGCGCGGCGCCGTTTTATATTCCTGCGCATATGTCGTTTGGTGAGCTTTCTTTGCGGATGGATAATCTGAAAGACGCAGAAATGGCTTTTATCGAGGCGCTTCGCATTAATCCATCACTGCCTTTGGCCCGGTATCTGCTAACGTTAGTGTATGAGCGCCAAGGGCGGCTGAATGACGCTTTGCGCGAAGCGGAATATTCTGTGCAAGTAGACCCGGATAACGCCAACGCGCGGGACGCCTTGAAACGGATTCAACGGGCAGTTAAAACATCGCGGCGTTAATTGGTTTGAATATTCAGGATTTTCGCGTCAGCAAGGAACATTGGGGATGTATAAGGGGCAGTCGCCTCGTGTATGGGGCGCTGGGGTATCCCTAGCTCGTCCTCTGTTTCAAATACGAGACCATATGCTTTTCTTTCAAGCGAAAGTCCTGATGTTGATACATTTCGTGGCGAGGCCATATAGAACTATGTGAGGAGCATAGGTTTTGCTGAAAAATCGGAGGAATATTTCTTGGAACATATCGATCTGCATACGCACTCAACCGCATCTGATGGGCTGTTTGCTCCGGCGGAACTATTGCGCCAAGCGCATGAAGCGGGTTTAACTGCTATTGCGTTGACCGATCACGATTCAACCGCTGGTTTGGCGGAAGCGTTTGCTGCCGGAACCACATATGGTGTTGAAGTAATTCCTGGGGTAGAAATAAATACCGATTTGCCTAACCAAAGCGGTGAAGCGCATGTGTTGGGATATTTTCTGGATTATACTCATGAAGATTTTCAGACAAAATTATCCGAACGCCGCGGTCAACGAGAACAGCGCGGCAAAACTATGGTGGAAAATCTGCGGAAAATTGGGATTCCCATTACGTATGATATGGTGAAAAAACACGCTGATGGCGCTGTTGGCCGTCCGCATGTTGCCGCCGCGCTGATTGAAATTGGCGCCGCCAATTCGGTCGCCGACGCCTTTGATAAATATTTGAAACGCGGCAAGCCTGGTTATGCGCCGCGTAACCCTTTTTCACCAAATGAAGCTGTGCGGCTGATTACCGCTGCCGATGGCTTGGCTTCTTTAGCGCATCCCCTTTTTATTGCCGATTTAGAACGCCATTTGGCAGAACTTGTCGATATCGGTTTGAAGGGCCTGGAAGTTTATTATGGCGAATATTCCGCCGCAGATGTTGCGTCACTGCTGCTGCTGTGCCAAAAATATTCTCTTATTCCCACCGGCGGCAGTGATTATCATGGCCCGGGAATACACGCTACTTCGCTTGGCGCCCGATATGTGCCCCCGGAGTCTTTGACCCGGCTTCGATCTTTAAAAGCTAAGTAAGGTTGTATACATTATGGCTTTAATTCGCAGAACAAAAATTGTATGTACTCTTGGCCCTGCTTCTGATTCAAGAGACCAGATTTTGCGGCTGATTCAAGCTGGTATGGATGTTGCCCGGCTGAATTTTTCTCACGGAACGTATGATAATTTTGTGCGGGTAATCGCAGATATCCGTGAATTAAGCCTTTTAGCGAAGAAGCCTGTGGCAATTTTGCAAGATTTGCAGGGACCCAAAATTCGTACCGGTTCGTTGCTCGATCATACTCCCGTTCATCTGGAAACCGGCGCGGAATTTACTATTACCACTAAGCAAATGGAGGGAACTGCGGCTGTAGTAAGCACTACGTATTCAGAATTGCCACATGATGTGCGCGCCGGCGATACTATTTTGCTTTCGGATGGTCTGATTGAATTGCAGGTGTCTTCGACTAATGACACAGACACTGTTTGCAAAGTGATCCATGGCGGGCAATTGGCCGAACATCAAGGGATTAACCTGCCGGGTGTTAAGGTTTCGGCAGAGGCGCTTACTGAAAAAGATCGCGCCGATCTTGCGTTTGGTATAGCCCATGGCGTTGATTATATTGCCTTGAGTTTTGTGCGCCGACCCGAGGATTTGGAGATAGCGCGCGAAGCCATTCAAACTGAACGGCAGAAAATCAGTGGCGACGCTCCGCTAGTTCCGTTGATTGCAAAGATTGAGAAACCGGAAGCGATGGAAAATTTAGACGCAATATTGAAACTATCAGATGGCGTTATGGTGGCGCGTGGTGACTTGGGAGTGGAGATTCCACTGGAGCAAGTGCCTTTGGTGCAAAAGAAAATTATTCACAGGGCTAATGAATTGGGTATTCCGGTGATAACGGCAACGCAGATGCTCGATTCTATGATTCAGAATCCCCGGCCCACAAGAGCTGAAGTAAGTGATGTTGCAAATGCAATATTAGATGGCTCTGACGCAATTATGCTCAGCGGAGAAACGGCAACGGGAAAATACCCCATTGAAGCAGTGATAGTTATGAGCCGGATTGCTGTGGAAATGGATGCGGCGCAAACGAAGCTGCCGCGAATAGAGCGCGAAATCCTCATGACGCCGGCATACGCTATCAGTAACGCTGCGCGGGTTTTGGCGGATGAATCACAATCGAAGCAAATTGTTGTGTTTACCCGCAGCGGATCTTCGGCGCACCTTATTTCCAAAGAACGCCCCGGCGAGCCGATTATTGCGCTGACCCCGGATGATTCGGTTCTGAATAAACTGGCGCTTTGGTGGGGGGTAACGCCCCGTAAAGCCAATTTAATGGAGACAACAGAGTCACTGATTATTTGGGTGGATATGTATTTGCAGGTTGAAGGCTTGGCGCAGCAAGGAGACAGAATTGTAATTCTTGGCGGCATGCCGGTCGCGCGTAAAGCAAAGACTAATTTTGTAAAACTGCACCGAATTGGGGACGCATAATATCGACAATTTTTTGTAAATATTCCACAAAACTGATTGCTGGCGCCGCGCAGTGACAACGGCGCAGAGCAGGGTTGAAGGCAGGCCGCGCGCTATTGCGGCGTTTGGGGATATCTCCCTAAAACATTTATGTATATTTTAACATATATATGATTGACCTATTGCGCCGTGGCGTTTATCCGATTTTCGGTGATTTGCCACTATAAAATCTCAGCAAATTCTTAAAAAACAATGCTATTTCTTAATAGAAATGACATGGGCTGTATTGCGTTATAACGCTTTTGCAATAACCATGGCTATTTGAGTAAATCAGAGTGTATGTTTCTGCGTTATCTCTCATTCAACGGCATGAATGATTTTATTGAAAATAGGTAACGCATATCTTAAAAAATCTTAATGATGTGATGTGCATGATTCAACACTATTGTAAACCATCTCTTATAACACAAAATATGAATAGAAATAAAAATACGTTTGTGGCGCTGCAAAATATAGCGCTGGTTACATTTCTTCTGGCGATTACTTTAGCCGTCTCTTCTTGCAGCGGAGCAATAACAATCGATGGTATAACATTTGGGCCGCAGCGAAAACCCAATACTGTAGTTATTGTTGGCAATGATCACCCCAATTATCACGCAGCAGGCAGCGTTAACTGGTCTGGGTATATTGTGCGCGCGCGGGACGTAACACGCATTTCGGCGGAATGGCAAACGCCGCAGGTATCCGAGCCGGTGAATTCAGATTCATCCACATGGGTAGGCATTGGCGGGGTGGCGCCGTCTCCATCGTTGATACAGGCCGGCACAGATCAGCAAGTGGTAAACGGCAAGCCATATTATTACGCATGGATAGAAACGCTGCCCAGCGCGCCAAAGCCGATTTCGCAGATTAATTTGCTGCCGGGGGATGAGATGAGTGTTTCTATTGTGAATATCGGCGTAAATACATGGCAAATTACGGTTAATGATAAAACAAGCGGCCAATTGTTTACCGAAACACTCAATTACGCCAGTTGTCTCTGTTCGGCGGAATGGATTGAGGAAGCGCCAAGTGTGAATGTAAACCATCCTATTATGGCAAACTATCATTCAGTTACATTTACCAATGCGGCGTATATGCGCGAAGGCAAATCTTTGGCTTTGGGGGATGCGGCAGAGCAGGCGGTTAAATTAGTGTCGCAAGATGGTCAAACGATTTCTCAACCGCAAATTTTGGATAGCTCCAGTATGTTTTCGGTTGTATATATCGGCTAGCAAACATACACTAGGGCTTTCGCTTGAAAGAGACGCGCATATTTCGTATCTGCAACAAAGGGAGGTCTGGGGACACCCCGGAACCCCGTACAAGGGGCGCCGTCCCTTACAGCCCCGATTTTTTCATGCTAAAGCGAA
>JAKAOI010000086.1 GCA_021812265.1 Chloroflexota bacterium
TTTACGTCCCACACTTATTATAAACTGGGGTATTTGCCGGCGCTAAGTCTCATTAGCAGTATATCACATAGATTGACGGCATGAATTTTGCATATTTGTTATAATAAGGCAAAGTATTCAAATTTCCATAAAAACGCGCCCTGCCATTTTCAGCGTTCTTTGCAGCGCAAAGCTCTGACGTCGGCGCATAACGCTAAAAACCGCCGCCAAACTGCCAGTAATTCAGTATTTTTATAAGATATTTGTGAGAAATACGTATGTTCCTGCAGCTTGTGTGTTATACTTCAGAAGAGTCTTGTGTCTGAACAAGGAGCAACAGCAAAGTATGGCTAAGCGAAAACAACCTCAAAATTGGGACGATTTGTCTCCGCAATATGATGATCCTGATCCACGGAGCGCCGGTCAAGTTGACGATAACTATGTGTTAAACCTGATTCAGGAAGCCCAAATGATGTATCAGGAAGGCAAAATTGAAGAAGCTATCGATCAGTGTGAAGAAATTGTGGCGGTATATAACAGCGCCGAAGCCGAGTATACTTTGGCGTTTATGTATCAGGAACAGCATATTTGGGATGCGGCGGTAGAACATTATACAGTGTTGTTAGACAATCCCGAATACGCTTTATCGTGTTATTATTCGCTTGGGCAGTGCTTCCGCTCTAAAGGAGATTTACAAACAGCTTCACAGTATTTTGATGAAGCGGTAGATCGCGTAAATTTGGATATGCTGAACCGAGATGAGGCCGATCAGTTAATCCAGTTATGCAGTGAAGCGGCGCGCGCGCATGATGATATGAATGAATATGAGAATTCTGAGTCAATTTATAATTCTCTGTTAGGATATCTGCGAAGCCGCGGCTGGAAAGACAGCGTTCGCCAAGTTGAAAATTTAATGGCAAAAAGCGCGCGACCTGCGCAGGAAAACAGCAAAAAAATGCCGGCGACGCCGTCAAATTCGGGTCCGGAGCCAGTTTCCACCAATAGCGCAAAAAATCCGGCAGTGTCGCCAAACGCATCATTTTCCGGATCTAAAGCGCAGCAGCCCGTTCCCAGCCAATTAGTTTCCGATCAGCCGGGGCCAATGGCGCCCAATAACCACGCTTCGGCGCCGCACCTAACCATTCCCGGGCAGCAATATCAACCGCCGCCGCCAATGAATCCGGGCGCATTTTTACAAGATATGTACCCCGCCGCGCAACAGCCATTTCCCATGCAGCGGCCCAGCGCGCCTGCGGGCGGAAACCGCAACCCTGGTTTTGCGGGCGGGCTGAATATTATGCCGCCGCCGCCAATGCCCGAACCGCAGCGCACCCGCGTAATGCAAATGATGCGCAACATTGAATCGTTTATTGCCCGCGGATTATATACCGCCGCTATAGAAGAATGCATTAGCGTCACAGAAATTGCGCCGCATTATTTGGATGTGCATTTAGAGCTGGCGGAAATATATGTTCAACAAAACAAAATCGATCAGGCTATTACAAAATACGCCGTTCTTATCGATAACTTTTTGGCAAGCGGCCGCATAGATGAGGCTATTGCCGCCTATCGGCGGGTGTTGCAGCTGGAGCCAAATAATATTTCTTATCGCGTCCGGCTCATTAATACCTTAGCGCAGCATAACCGTATTCAAGAAGCGCAAGAAGAACGCATTAAAGCCGCCGAAGCGTTTTTAAACTTGGGATATCCGGATCGCGCCATTGAACAATTTGAGCAATCTATTCTCACATCGCCCAACGATACCCGCCTGCGGCTGAACTATGCGCTGGCGCTTATCCGCGCAGGGAAAATTCAGTTTGGCGTTACCGAATTGCAAAGAATTTTGCAGATTGACCCCGGCAATGTTATCGCTTTAGCGCGCTGGCAAATTGCGCTGTGCCTTGGCGGATCTGCCGGCGCGCCAGCAATCGCCGCAGCAAAGGCGCCGGATACACGCGCGGCGGCTATCGATGTTTTAAACCGGCTGGCGCGTATTTTACGATCTGATGGCTTAAAAGGATATGACGACACCTTAAGTGAATATACGGCAACGTTAAGCCAGCAGCAAACAAACAATGATATCCGCTATGGGTATGCGGTTATGCTGCACACCGGCAGCAAATTTCAAGAAGCTATTGCAGCGTATCAATCAGCTCAGGCAACTCCCGGCCTAGAAGTATTATCTTTGGTGGGAATTGGCTTGTGTTACCTGAACCTGAATGAAAATGATAAAGCCGCGCGTTCTTTTGAAGACGCCAGCTCTTTAGCGCGCAGCAACCCTGTGCCGCTGGCAATGTGGAATGCCCGCCCACGCCTTGATAACGAAGACATCGGCTCACCGGATATTGAAATTTCTCAGCTTTTAGCGCGCGCTTATCAGCGCTCTAACCCCGGCGGATTTGCTCCGCTGGCCAACGCTTCCGCGCCGCAAAAAGGCTCACATCAATCCAGCGTCATCTTAGATGAAGTGTACCGCGCAATTAATGAAATATCGATGCGCAAGCCAAATGATGTTGCCGGCGCGCTGCAAGAAATGGCGCAATTAGCCGTAACATATCGCACACAACGCCGCTATGAACATGCCTTGGCTGCTCTGCAGGAAATAGCCGCAATTGCGCCAAAAGACTATTCGGTGCACGCCGAAATGGCAGATATTCACATTCATCGCGGCTTTCTGGAAGAAGGTATAGCTGAATTACGTAAAGTCTACGAAATTCATATGTCTTCAGGGCAAATAAGCAGCGCAGCGCAAGCCTTGCTGCAAATCTCCGATATTCAATGGCAAATGGGCGAACATAATGACGGCATGGCGACCCTGAAACAAACCTTACAATTAACACCCGATGATATGAACGCCCGGCAAATTTATGTGCAGTATTGCCTTGAAGAAAATAAACGCTCCGAAGCCGCCGAACAGCAGTCGGTATTGGCGCGTTACTATTTCCATAATCGGCAGACCAAAGAAGCGGTTGCCATGTTACAGCAGCTGATTGCGTTGGATAAAAATAACTTCGACGCCTACGATTTGCTGGGCCAAACATATTTTTCAGTCGGGGAATACGAGCAAGCGCAACGTGTATACCGGCATTTGGCAAAAATTAATCCTGCCAGCCAAGTTGCCAGAGAACGCTTAGCGCAAATTCAGGAAGTTCACGCAAAACGCGGTTGATAATCCCACATTGCGCGCTGCTCTGGCGGAACATACTCGGTTATATCTAGATTCTGTTCCGCCATGGCGCGCGCCTTAGTGGATGAAACATAGGCGTATTCCTCACCCAAGCTGATATATTGCGCCTTCGTCTTCCACGCCGCGTTTTCCGGCCGGCAAAACAAATTATCTAAATCGGCTTTGCCAAACCCAAGCCGGGGACAAACCAGCAGATGCGCCAAGCTAAACAGCTCATTCAGTTCGGCGTCTCTATCCGCATAATATGCCGGATCCAAAATTTGCAGCGCCTTATCAAATCCAACAATTAAATATACGGTTTCAACCTGTGGAAATGCGGCGCGCACCGCTTTTGCCTGCTCTTTATATAATCCGCAATTAAATAAAGCCACGTCCAGCCGAGCATCGCGCTGCGCCGTTGCGGCAAGCAGCAGCACATGCAGCGTTTGTTCCTGCGATTGCAGCTGCCTTTTATGCAACGTAGTGCGGCTCATCGAAAGCAGCGCTGTCTCCATAAGCCCCGTTTGCAACGCCGCTGAAACAACTGCAAGGTGCGCGTTTGTCAGCGGATGAAAGGCGCCGGTATATACACCAATGGTTTTTGGCGATCCCTTGTCAATATTTTTCTCCCAGTGTTCCGCGTTTGCGGCAAATATCTGCCCCTTCGGCGGAATGGGAAGCGCCAACGCTGGCTTTTCTTCAGCGTCGAGCCGCACAATAGTATCCATAACCCTACGCTGCAGTTGTGTATGGGTTAAATATGCAAGGGCAAGGTGATATCGAAAGGCGCCGGCGTCTGTATTCATATCAGAAAAATCTTTATAAGCTTTATAAAATACCGCCAATGGCTGCGCCAACCAGCAAAGCAATACCATGAAATAACGCCACCACTATAAACGCAATTCCGCTGATTATGCCGGCGGCAATTCCAATCGGCCCATGAAATAGCGATACTAAAAAAAGAAATAACGCCACCATAATTGCCGGCAATATAGCGGCAGTCATGGCGCGGCTGAAACCTCCCGCAACTTTTCCGCCGATAATTCCAAAAATAAAAGAGCTGATTACCGGCAGCCAAAAAAACAGTAATGGGCCAACAACCATAATAACAGCGCCCCAAAAAACAGAGCCTTTTTTCGACGATGGTACATTATATGACATAATAGTGATACTATCCTTTCTTGTATTTCGCGTTACAAAATATCCGCTCGTGCGTTTGTGTGAAATTATTTTGCGCCGCGCAGAATGACAGGCGCCGCAACAACCGTCTTGGAAAAAAAATCTTAACTTACGGCGCCCACACAAAATTTTCCGCGTTGAACGCTATTATTGCGCTTGTTTGCTGTGTGGCAAACGCAGCAATATTCTGTTGATTTATTTGCGATTCTTGAAACGACACAATCGCGCCGTCCGGCGACCATGCAATCGGTCCCGATAAGGCATAAGAAACTTGCAATTGATTGGTCAAGGCAAGAGAAATCGCCGGTGTGTGTAAACCGGCTGAAATTGGCTGATAATATGGTGTAAACGATTCAGAATTATCGGCCAGCGCCAGCGCCACTGCTGTGGACATAGGAGAAATTGACACATCTACCGGCACATTTGGAATTTGCACATTTGTAAAAATTTTTTGAGCCTGTTTGCTGGATGTATTTTGCAAATAGATAGCAGAGCTTGCCAAAGCGGCAGTTTGTTTCGTTTGCAAAACTTGCTGAATGGTTATACCCGGCGCATAACTGCTTTGGTAAGCTATTTCTGTTCCGTCTGCGCTCAACGACCACGCATAAGGGCTGTAAAATGTATATTCATCAAAAGGACACAGCAAAGAGCCGCAGGGCAATGGCGCCAGCGTCGCCGGGCCAAGCCAGGCCACTAACGATGTGCGCAAGGGATTGCTGAGCGAAAATTTCCGCAATTCCGCAACACCCACACCGTTTACGCCGATATACGCTATTGTAGAGTAATACACGTTTATACCGTCAGTGGCAATTTCCCAAACATTCGTTGGGCCAACCACCAGCATAGATCCGGTATCAGTTTCCGGTGACATCTCAAATATATTTCCGTTTTCGGTGTATAGCATCGTTGTATTATTTACCCAAACTATATGCCGCCCCTGCAACGGAATAACAATCTTTTGACCGGCGGTGTTATATTCATGCACACCAAATGTTTGCGTGTTGCCGATAAACAGCGTTCCTGTTTGCTGATAACTATATCCGTTTGTGTTCCCGGGCGCTAGCCGCGGAGTTTGCATGGTATAGGCAAGGTGTACTAAATCCGGCGACCACACGGGGTTTCCCCATTGCGCAGAGCCAGTCGGAAGGTTATATTGAGTAAACTGCGTTTCTAAAGAACTGCCGCTGCGTATCCATATATTATTAAAACGCACAAAGGCGTAGCTGTTGGCAGACAAAGGAAACGGCGCCGCAATGGCTGACGGCGTTGCAGTCGCTGTGGGTTGATTGGAAAACCCCGGAGGTAACGGCAGCCCAGAACATCCGGCGCTAAAAACGCTAAGGATGACAAAAGAAACAATGGCAAGATATTTTCGCGAACGACGCCGGAAAAACAGAAATTTCATAACTTGCATAAACTTTCAGAAATATATAAATTGGCAATGGATCGAGCTGTCACAGAATTTGCATGTATTACACGCGCCGCCGTGATAAACAGCGCCAAAGCAGCTATGCCGCAAAGCGCGTTTCACAGCTATTTTTGGCGATCCTGCCAGACAAACAAAACATATATTTTATATTAAGATTTTCGCCGAGTCGCACAAGGCAGCAACTCACTTTGCTTCAATAAAAAAGGCGGTAAACGTGAGTTTTTTGCGAATCTCCGATAATGCGCTGCAAGTGAAAGTCTTGATACATATAAATTATAGCGCAGAAACAGAGCTACAACACCAATAAGCCGCCGGATATTGACCGGCGGCGTTTGCAAAAATAGCATATCCGCACAATAACGGCGGGCAACGATACATCTGATACAAGCAGCAGTTCAAAAAATTGTCAACGAACCTGAGCGTTAAAATAGTGTGGTGATATAACGCCCGGAGCAAAGTGATTTGCAATGCGCAGGTACTCATCTTCACAAGCCTCTATCATCAGCTTATGCATCAGCACCACATCAGCGTGCGGAATTTGTTCAATGGATTGAACGCACAATTCCATTATCGGCCGTCCAGAATCAAACACTTTTACCAATCCGCCATGGAAAGGAACGCGGTAAATTCTCGATATTTCAGATGGACTATATATATCCAAATATCCATACTTCAAGATCTGATGATATTCACTTGCCGTCAGCATTTGTTTTAATAATGATTTTGCGCGGCGATTTGCGCGGCTTTTTTGTATATTTGGCCAAATAGTATCGCGAGCATATTCAACAAATTGAAATATACCTGCCGAAAACACCGCCATAATGATGACGCTGAGCATAATATAAAGCAGTGCCCAATTTCCCATAGCGCGCTCCTTATTTTATTTACAAATGGCGCATGCAATATGGAAAGGATTCA
Organism: Chloroflexota bacterium; assembly: GCA_021812265.1. Lineage (GTDB taxonomy): Bacteria > Chloroflexota > Ktedonobacteria > Ktedonobacterales > JACDGC01 > JAJYBV01. The sequence goes on from JAKAOI010000086.1 coordinate 6,672, forward strand.
GGAAAAAGCGTTTACGCGCTGCAAAAAGCTGTAAAGTAAACAGTTATTTGCGAGAACGTTTTTGCTATACCCCTGAATCATTTCCGTGATGTTGTTTTATTAACCGCCAATAATTCTTGGCACAAGAATTATTTGATCTGCCAGTGGATCAAACGATTCGATACGAGTAGTAGTTTTGTCTGTATTCACTTTAAAGGCAGAACATCCGCGGCTGCGGGCATCCTTAAAAATATGCTCCGCTTCGCGCACGGCGGCTTCTGCTTCGGGATCGCCTACAGTAAATTTTTCTGTATCCCAAGTAACGCGATCATCGCCTCTGCGGGAGAGCGTTCTCATAATACCCATAGTTTTTGCATTGCTCCTTCACTGAAGTGTTATATTTTGACCGGCATTCCGGTTAAAATCGGAATAGTAACGGTAAAAGTGGTTCCTACACCGACATTGCTTTCAACATTGATTTTACCGTGGTGATTATCAACAATAGATTTAACGATGGCAAGGCCCAGTCCTTTTCCCTTATATTTTTTTTCTTTTTGGTTATCCGCTTGATAAAACCGTTCAAAAATATGCTCCTGATCTTCTTTACGGATACCACAGCCAGTATCTTTAACCCGGATCACAAATTCTTTGGCGGATGTATGCGCGTCAACCCAAATATTACCTTCTTTATCGGTAAATTTAATGGCGTTTGTCAGCAAATTCCTTAACATTTGCTCCAACCGTTCGGGATCGCCCCACACCAAAGCATAAGTTTTCGGCATTGGTGGATGCAGATTGATATTTTTTTCCTCAGCCAGAATCCTTACCTCATTGAAGGCTTCGTCAATAATATTTTGAATTTGAACTGAGTTGGAGAAGCTATAATCATTGTACCCAATATCATCATACGCCAGAAGCAACAGATCATTAATCCGGTTATTCATACTTGCCAAATTGCATTCTGCCTGCCCGGCTAATGTATATATCTGCTTCATTTGCAAGTTCTTCGACTGCATTTTTATATAACTGATATTTATGGTTAATGTTTGCATCGGCGAACGAACCTCATGGGCAATCATTTGCAGAAACTCAGCTTTTTTCATATCAAGATTGCGTATGGAGGTAATATCTTTAATGACTACCACAATCTGATTATTTGCAGAGCGAATAGGCGCAATAGTTATCAGCACACGCCGCGAAGTTCCAACAATGTGAGCGCCATGAATTTCATATTCGATATTAGATGAAGCGGCGCGTTTTCCAATGGCGGCGTCTAAAGCCGCGTTTAATGCGCTGGCGCCGTATGCGCTGCGATAATTCGTATTTTCCCCGAGGCGCAACGCCTGTTTAATAT
>JAKAOI010000087.1 GCA_021812265.1 Chloroflexota bacterium
AACCTCTGCTATTTTTTCAGGAGGCCATTTATCACGATAGGTCCATTGGAATAAACGGGTTGTGTCGTGCAATTCATTAGCAATTCCTGAAATTATCACGATATCGTTTAAAATATTGGTTACTTGTGTTGTTGTTTCAGCCATAGAAGCAGCCACCTGCTCGGCGACAGCGCCGTTTTCTTCGCTGACTCCAACCGTCGCTACGATATTACCGTCTATCTGTTGGATATGCCCAACCATAGATTTTGCTACTTCTTCTGCGCTGGTGGTTCGCTCTAATCCAACATTCACTTGCTCAATACCCTTTTCCATCGCTGTTACCGCTTCTCGCGTTTCCTGCTGGGTTACGGAGATTATTGCTGCGATTTCTTTCGTGGAATTAGCGGCGCGTTCTGCAAGTTTCCGCACTTCATCGGCGACAACTGAAAAGCCTCGGCCATGTTCTCCGGCGCGCGCCGCTTCAATTGCAGCGTTTAACGCTAACAGATTGGTTTGTTCGGCAATCTCATCAATAGTCTGCACAATTAACCCAATTTTTTCCGAACGGTTGCCTAAATTGCTCACCCGTTCACCAATCGCCTGCACAGTGGTTTTTAAATCCATCATTGTTTGCGATGTGAGATGCGCCGCTTCATATGAAGATTTACTTTGTTCTGCCAGCAATACCGCCTCTTGTGTTACTTGGGTTAATTTTGAATTTTGGGTTTGCGCGCCGTCAGCTACTTGAGCAATGGCGTTTGAAACTTGCCCGGAAGTCTCATTGGTTAAGTTTGCCAAAGAAGTGATATGCGCGCTGGTATCTGCCATAACTTTACTGGTTTTGGTAACACGCCCGACAACTGAACGAACTCGCAAAATCATGGTGTTCAATGAAAGCACTAATTCACCGATAATGGACTTTCCGCCCCATTGTTCTACCAAATCTTCCACATCGCTTAATTCTCCTTCCGCAATTCTCTTATTGACTGCGACAATCTGGCGCAGCGGTCGCACGATAATTTGGAAGAGAAATCTGCTGAGCGCAATAACCAATACAATAGCGATGATCATTGCAATGATATTCAGCCAATTTGATAAGGCATAGGTGTTATCAGCGTTTTGCTGGGTAGCAGCTGCATCAGAAGACGCCAAATTGACTAATGACTGAATATCGTTGACATTGGCGTCGCTTTGACTGTCCAGCGTTGTTGAAGCCATGATACCGGCTTTATGTATAGAATCAGCAGTTGGAGTATTTAGTAGCTGATAAATGGAGTGAAGGGTAGCAGTCCATGGCTGCAGATCGGTTTGTAGTTTTTGAGCAATTGTCCGTTCTTTTAGAGTTAAATTTTGCGCAAGATAAGCGGCTAACGCTGTATTGGCGTTTTGTTCATCTTGCTGCGCCGCTTGCAAAAAATTCTGCATATCTGCCTGATTTGGGCTGAGGATTGCGTTGCGAATGTCGATACTGGTATAGAAGTACCAGCCCCGTAAATCTCCGATGTCTTTTACTTTTGGCAGATCTCGTGTAGAAACCAAACGTCCCTGCACATTGATTCTGTTCATATTCCAGATACTCAATCCGCTGAGCACCACTAAGACGAGAAAAATAACACCAAAACTGGCGTTAATTTTCGTCGATAATTCGATGTTGTTTAAGCGCTTAGTAAAACGCAAAGAAGACGCTGATTCTTTCATGAAAAACCTCTTAATCTGAATTTCCTTAAAAGCGGAAACAAGCATAGGGCCATATATGCATACCATATTCCCCAAAATAGCAATCCTGTCTCATAGAAGTGTATGAATCGGAACTCGGAGCAGCATTCGAAAGCAAATCGTGCGTGTTAAGATTCCTGCCGCATTTTGCAGATCTTCAATGAACAGCGGCAGCAATATATCCTGAACAGATTGGTTTCTTTAAGAGACAGTTGGCAGAATAGATATAAGGCTATTGTGAATTATCGGCTGAACACATATTCAGCTTTAATGGTTTTGTATTGTATTGTGACAAATTATGAGCAATACTAATCATCGCAGAAGTCGCCGCAGTGTGGGATATTATGAAGGTGATTCGGTCGTTTCTGATGGCTCTTGTTCGGGGAACATGCCGGCGGGAGGATCTATAGAGATAATTTGGTGTTTCATATCTACATGTACAGTTATGGTTTTTACAAACGGCACAAACACCTCGGCGTTCTCTGCAGTGCGAACCAGCAACAAATCTTGCGCGGCATTGGTAAATACATCTGCCACGCTGCCAAGATTGGTTCCGTTTACGTGAACTGCTTGCATGCCGATGAGGTCGTGAATATAATATTGGTCTTTGGCCAATTCTGCAATTTCCGTTTGTGGAATCATTACAGCGCTGCCGCGGAGTTTTTCAGCTTCATTCATAGTAGTTACTCCACTCAGCGCGAGTATAATAAGCGCGCCATGAATGCGAGCGGATTGCAACATGTATGGTGTGCGGGATAAGCCGATATAAAGAAACCGGTGTTCCGTAATGCGATCCGGAAAATCCGTTTCGGGATACAGCTTTACTTCACCGTGAATACCAAAAGGACCCACAAGTTTGCCTAACGAAATCCACTGGTCTTCCGGAATATCATTTGCGTTAAGCGGATCGGCTGAGCGATTAAGCTTGTGGTTCTTCATCGGACTGATATTCATGAATTTCAAGACTGATATGTTTGCCTTGCCTTGCCGCCGCCGTGCGCGCCAAGGAGCGGACTGCTTTAGCGACGCGCCCTTGCCGGCCGACAACCTTGCCGAAGTCTCCGGATGCGACGGTAAGATGATATGCGGTGAAATAGCGATCGCTGCGGCCTTCGCGCACTTCAACGAGATCCGGTTGATCGACCAGACCGCGAGCAATATATTCAATTAATTTGCGCATAAAGCAACTTCCTAATTAACGGGTTGGGGTAAAGCCGGCAATTTTGAAAATACGCTGAACAGAATCTGTTGGCTGAGCGCCGTTATTCAGCCATTTTTGGGCTTTTTCGTTGTTTAACTGAACTTCGGGCGGGTTAGGAATTGGATTATAGACGCCGAGAATTTCGATAAAACGGCCGTCTCGCGGCGACCGTGCGTCGGCGGCGACGATGCGATATGTAGGCGCGCCTTTTTTACCAAAGCGCATGAGGCGAATTTTTACCACGCTAAAAATGCCCTCCGGGCGAATAAAATAAAATATGTGCAAAAAGCATCTCTCATAAGAATAGCATGTAGTTTGCTCATTGTCAATGAGACGCCATTGTTTCTTATGAAAACACCCGCTTATTGATCTAGGACTTTCGCTTGAAAGAACAGCATATGTTTTTCGTATTTGAAGCAGAAGGGAGCTGGAGACACTCCAGAACCCTGTACAAGGGACGACTGCCCCTTGTACATCCCTCGATTTTTCCTGCTGAAGCGAAAGTCCTGTGATCAAAATATGAGCGCCAAAGTTATACCGCGCAAGTGATTGAGCTGCGTCAATACAAAATTATGCGTGGAGTATTGTGAAGCGCGTCACATATTTTTTGTTTGCAGACAAATTGACATGGCAGCCGATATGCTGTTACGCTCCTAGTAGGATGTATCCATGCCGCAATGCCCCATTTTTTACGTTTAGGAAGGCATACAATTTATGAAAGAATATGCAAAAACAACATCTGCGCCGCGCGCAAAACGGTCCGTTTTTATCATTGCCGTTCTTGCGGTTGCGATGATTTTTTCTGCGTGCAACTCACCCGGTTCGGCAATAAAGTCTATTGTGCAAACTGTGCGCAATACTTCGGGGAGCTTTGAATTGCCCGGCCAAGTTGCCCCTGCGCTGCAGCAAGCGCGCAAAAGCGGCGCCGCAAAAGACGCCGGCCCGCTTAATCCATCAATGCGGATACCGCTTTCTATAGCGCTTCCGCTGCGAAATCAGGGAATGCTGCGAGCATATCTGCAAAATATATATGATCCATCTTCACCGTTTTACCGACATTTTTTGACACCGGATGAATTTTCCCAACAATATGGGCCAACGGCGCAAACAGTTCAGGAAGTGTCTGATTATTTAACAGCGGCAGGCGTTCCTGCTTCCTCTCTTTCTGTAACATCTTCGCGGCAGTTTATTAATTTTACGGCAACGGTTTCTACCATAGAATCGGCCTTTAATGTGCAGATGCGCCAATACACATATAAAGGTAAAACGTATTATGGGCCGGCAAATACTCCCGGAGTGAAAAGCTCTCTTTCCGGTTTCATTCAATATATTGGCGGTTTGGATAATTTTGGTGTGTATAAGCCTGGCATTCAGCGCGCGGCAACGAACACTAATTTTTCCGGATATACTCCGCAGCAAATCGAAACTGCGTATAATATTTCTCCGCTGCTCAGCAAAAACATCAACGGAGCAGGGCAAAATGTTGCTTTTGTGGAGTTGGATGATTATACCGATTCCGATATCACCACATTTCAGCAAAATTATAATTTAAACGGGGGAACCTTTCAGCGTGTTGCGGTAGATGGCGGCGCGCAGCAAGGTCAAGGAGCCGCAGAGGTAACATTGGATATGGAAGTGGCCTTTGAAGTCGCCCCCAAGATCAATGAGCTGGTTTATGAAGGCCCGAATACCACACAAGGTATTAATGATGTGTATAACCAGATAATCACTGATAACAAAGCAAAAGTGGTCAGTGTTAGCTGGGGTTTGTGTGAATCTTCTGTGGGCAGCGCCGAATTGCAGACAATGGATCAGATGTTTCAGCAGGCGGCTGCCCAAGGGATCAGCTTTTTTTCGGCGGCCGGTGATAGCGGCGCATATGACTGCGGTGATCAAAATCTGGCTGTGGATTCCCCGGCAGATGATCAGTGGGTAACCGGTGTAGGTGGAACCAGTCTGACGGTAAACCAAGACGGCAGTTATAATTCTGAAACAGCTTGGTCTTGCACCGATTCACAATGCACTCAGCAGGCTCCAAACGGCGCCGGTGGCGGTGGTGGCGTCAGTTCACAGTTTCCGCGGCCATCGTATCAGCAAAATCTAAATCCACCGGCAAACGGTACCAGCCTTACCGGCAGACTTGTGCCCGATGTTTCCGCTAACGCCGACCCTAACACTGGGTTTGCAATATATTGCACTGCAAGCGCCGCGAATTGTACGGGCAATATGGTTGTTGGCGGCACCAGCGCGGCAGCTCCGTTGTGGGCAGGTGTAGCGGCGCTGGCGGATCAGTCGCTGCAGCAAGCCAGTAAAACTCAGTTGGGCGCCGCTAATACCGCTCTGTATGCAATAGAGGCAAGCCAAGCTAGCGCTTTCCACGATATAACGAGCGGCAATAATTTATATTATAATGCGGCGCCAGGCTACGACCTTGCCACTGGCTTAGGGTCGCCAAACGCCGATACATTAGTTACAGATTTAGTCAACGGCAACTATGGCAGCGGCAATCCGCCGCCGACAGCTACACCATCGCCCGGAACTACACCTACAGCCACAGCCACAGCTACAGCTACTGCTACAGGAACTGTTACGGCTACAGCCACAGTTACAGTTACGGGAACCGCTACAAATACGCCCGCTCCGTCGCCGACAGGAACGCCAATTTCATCCGGTGGCCAGCAGTTAATTTCTAATGGCGGATTTGAAAATGGCCAGTCTCCTTGGGTAGAGTCATCTGCCGGCGGCTATCAGTTGATAGACACAAGCAATCCTAATTCAGGGCAATATAACGCCGATTTGTGCGGTTATTTAAATTGCAGTGACGCTATTGCGCAAAGTTTCGTTATACCGCAAAACGCGACGCAGCTATCGTTGTCTTATTATTGGTATATGGCCTCGCAAGACACCGATTCTACCTGCCCCGATACGTTTACGGTATATGTTACTGCGGTAAATTCTGATGGCTCACTCGGTTCAACCCTAACTACAGCGCAATCCGCCTGTAATACAGACGCTAATAACACGTATCAACAGCAAACGATCGATCTTTCTTCGCTGATTCAACAATACGCCGGCCAACAGCTTGCATTGGTGTTTGAAACTAACGCCAGCGGCTCTCAGCCTACCCGGGTATTTGTTGATGATGTTTCGCTTACATGGCAATAATCTGCGGCGATTTTTAAAATTGCGCCGGTTATATGAAAGAGAGTTTTTGGAGAGATCCTAAAATTCTCTTTCGTTTGCCAATCTTATTTGCGCGGCGTCAAACTCCGTTGCGTCACTGCATTGGAACTGCGCCGGATAAGTTACCCAATGCGCCTCCAAAATATTTCTCAGATCCGTTAAAATACAAAATATGATATACTGCATGTACACATATGAACAGGCGTTCATATCGAAATGGAGCTATATAATTTGTGATGGATGATCGCATTGTTTCCCCGAATTCGCAGGATGAAGACAGCGTTGAAAGCGCTTTAAGGCCGCATTCACTGCAAGATTATATTGGCCAGGATAAAATTAAAGAACAAATTGCTATTTTGCTGGAGGCAGCCAAGCAGCGCCAAGAATCTTTAGATCATATATTATTATATGGTCCGCCCGGGCTTGGCAAAACATCTATGGCAATGATTCTGGCCAGTGAAATGCACGCCGGAATGCGAATTACTTCGGGGCCGGCAATTGAGCACAGCGGAGATTTAGCGTCGATATTAACCACATTGGAAGCAAATGATATTTTATTTATCGACGAAATACATCGCCTGAATAAAGCTATCGAAGAACGATTATATTCCGCTATGGAAGATTTTTCGCTGGATCTGATGATTGGTAAAGGCCCGTCAGCGCGCAGTGTTCGGCTTGCGCTGCCGCATTTTACTATAGCTGGGGCTACGACACGGTTGGGCGCGCTTTCGGCGCCGCTGCGCGATCGGTTTGGGGCAATTTATCGACTGGATTATTATGACACTGCTGCAATTCAACAGATTATTCACCGCGCTGCGCGTATTTTGCGTGTTTCTATTGTAGAAAGCGGCTCGGAGGAAATAGCGCGCCGGTCACGCGGGGTGCCGCGCATTGCAAACCGTTTATTGCGCAGGGTGCGCGATTATGCGCAGGTGCGCGCCGATGGAATTGTTTCGCAAGTTGTTGCTAAAACTGCATTAGACGCGCTGGATATCGATGAACTGGGGCTGGATATGCTGGATCGGCGATATTTGCAGAATTTGCTGGTAAAATTTCATGGCGGCCCGGTTGGCATGGAAACGATGGCGGCAGCGCTCAGCGAATCTGCCGATACACTTGAGGATGTGATAGAGCCTTTTCTGCTGCATCTTGGCTTTATTGCCCGAACTGCGCGCGGCAGGGTGGCAACCCGTTTGGCGTATGCCCATATGGGGATAGAGCCAAGCGCCGAACAAAACGGTTTATGGAGTTGATGATATTGTTATGCGCCGCATGCGGGTAAAAAGCATTATGTCTACCGGCGCGCTTACCGCCGCGTTGGATGATACTGTGCAAGATTTGCTGAGGATTCTGGCGCAATATTCGCTGAGCGGTCTGCCTGTAATCAATCGGCAAAACCAGTTGGCTGGCTTTGTATCACGATCGGACGCTGACGCGCGGGAAGGCGAATTTGTGCGGGATATTATGACACCGCATGTGTGGACAATCGATCCGGAAATGGAAATTGAACGGGCGGCGGTTCTGCTTGCTGAATATCATGTAAAGCGGCTGCCTGTCCTTGATAATGGCCGGTTAGTCGGAATTATCAGCAGAAGTGACATTATTAATATGAAGTCTGGCTGGTGGAGCTGCGGCATTTGCGGCGCATTATTTGCCGGTTTACCGCCGGAACAATGTGAAATGTGCGGCGCCGACGCCAGTGAAGTATACCGCACAAAACCGGATAAAATGGAATTTCTGCCCCAATGGCGCACATAACAGTTTTGCGGCATATATTTAGCAGTTCACGATGTTTGCAGAAATTGAAAAAGGGGGTTGAAAGATAGCAGGAAACCGAGTACAACAGAATCACCACAACTCGATGAAACGGAGACCTGCTATGC
>JAKAOI010000088.1 GCA_021812265.1 Chloroflexota bacterium
ACTGGAAAATAAAGGTGTGATATGCGTCTATCCCTTTAGTAATAGTTGGAGCCAAAATTGCCATCAGTGAAATGGCAGTTAGCAGCAATATACCTATCCAAGCCCCACGTTTGCGCAAAAATCGGCTCCATACTTGGCTTCTTTGCCGTTTACTGGTGATAAACTCATCAGTTTCCGGGGATTCTAATAGCGTAATAAAATTCATCATAGCGCAAAACTCATGCTCCCCCATAAATTCCGGAACTTTTTAAAGGTATTCTTAATAGATGTACTGACTAAGCCAATCCCTAGCGCTACAAATCGCTATATATAGCAGATCTTCCACAATATTCTCTAGTTTACAACAAAAGTTCATATGTGTGAAAATACTATAGACCATCCAAGCAACATTTGCAATAGCTTTTTTTTATAACAAAAAGCCTATATCTTTTTCGATATTTTCACCGATTATGATACAAATACAGATGGATGTCCTAATTTTATTATGGAGAAAACCATGTTCAAAAAGAAAAAAGACGAACAACCCGAAAGCATTGAAAGTTTGGCCAATAAAGTAACATACGGCAAATTATCACGCCGGGGTTTTATAACTGCGCTAAGCGCTATGGGCGCAACTGCCGCCGCCGCAGCAACAATACTTACTGTTGTATCTGAAAAAAGCAAAATTGCGGCGTCTACCGGAACCAATCGCCCATTAACACAAAACGAACAAAAAACAGTAAACGCCTATCAAAACCACCTTTCGTTCCGGCAAAATGCCCCAACACCACAGCCATCTCATACCCCGCAGCCACCAACCGGCAACCCTGAGGTAGAGCGGCATATTCAAATGGTAATTAACGATTATCATCCCGAAGCTATTCTTGAAGATCCCCTGTCCGGAAAACAGATTATCGGCCACGAAGCCATTGCCGCACACAAGCGCACCGAAGCGTTTGGCTTGCGCAATATCACCATTGAACCAACAAACACGTTTGTCAATGGTGAACAAATCATTTCCGAATGGGTTGCCACAGGCGCGCATGTCGGCACATTTTTAGGTTTTCCGGCTACAAACCGCGCCTTCAACATTAAAGGTGTTACGGTGGTTACCCGTAAAGACGGTAAAATTGTAAAAGAATCCCTCTTTTATAACCTAGATGATGTTCGGCAGCAATTAGGCATAAATTTTTAATATCCATCAATGAAAGATACGCGCAGCCGCCTTAGCTCATCGCTCAAATATAAGCAATGTCCATAGGGGCTGCCGCATCTTTTGCATCCTTGCCTCACTGTTTGCAGGCCGCTGCTCAACAAATCAGCCAGTCACCTTTGCAAAATACAATTTATTTGCTGTACGCTTCTTTTATATGCGTTTCTGTAATGTATTCCAATTTTTTATCGACTGCAGCTATGCGTATTTCGCTGACATAATGCCTTCCTTGCGCGTCTGTAAGCCACGCTTGATCCGGAGTTGGCGTCATCTCACTGACAGAAAGCACAAATTCATCCATCGGCGCAGCGCCCTGAAGCGCGGAATGAATTTCTTTTATAAATAGCTCTGCATAGATCGGGCTGTCCAAATCCAAATAGCACGGCTTCCGCTCTTTCCATGTTCGGTAAAACAGAAAACGCGGCATGCCAAGACGCTGCGCCCACCTGCGCAACGCTAAATAACTTTCCGCTTGATCTTGTACGGTTGCAAACTGAAGCTGATCCGCGTAAAATTTCCATGACTCACGCACTACTACCAGTCGATCCAGTGTAACTCGCGGAGTATGTTCTTGCTGAGGAAAAAGCGCAAAATAATCTCCGGCAATCACTGAAAAATAATCACTGAAAACATCCATCACATCAAATCGTCTTTGCTCATCATACGTATGAACCGACAATTCGCCATCAATGCGCTCTATAACCAAATCTCCCAAGCGAACTATTTGGCTGGAAGGCGCGTCGCACACATCGGTAGTTGCTGCCAGTCGAACATCTTTTGGCAACGCCAATGACTGCTGTATTCGTGATGAAGGCAGCGCTTGGCTGGAGGCGATCGGCAGAACCAATGGAAAAGGAATATCCTCTTGCATTGCTGCAAACATATCCGCAGCGTTAGGGTTTTGTTCAGTAAATAAATTGCCATCCAATGTATTCATACCCAAATGCAGTTCGCCTAAAACATATAAAAAATCAGTGCGGTTCAGCGCATCTAAATTTTCGGCGGCAAACATAATGTCTGGGCTGTGAAAATACGCCGAGTTCCATCCCGGTCCCGGCGCGGCAAAAAGTTCCCGGATTTGGTGATCTATAGCGTCTGATGATAGATCTATCCGCCGCAGCCCCGTAGCGTCCGGCAATATCGCCGCCCATTTCTGATAAAACATTTGCTGCGCCGGCTGCAAATAAGGTTGCACATCTGCAGTAAATTGAGAAAACACCCATGAATAATATTCGGCAAATGAAATTTTAGAAGTCTTATTCTTCAACGCAAGTTTGTCATAACTATCCTGAAAAAATTCTCTGCATCCTTCTGCAAGCTGATAGCCAAGCCAGCGTGCGCTTGTAAGAATCAGCGCCAATGGCGCTTCCAAACCCTGCAATACAGACACTCCAAGGCGCGCTTCTGCCGCCCGCACACAATCTTCATATAATAATGTTCTGCCCGCATACAGCGCGCCGGAAGATCGTGTGGCAGACTGCTGAGTTACTGAAGTAAACCACGTTTCAAAATCTGCTATTGCCCGATCTATTTCTGAAGATGTATTGGCCTGCTGCGCATTACGCACATGCTGTTCTAAATCGGAAACCACCGAAAGAGCAATTTCGCGCAATTTAGTATCTGCTATCTGTTCAATATTTTTTCGGAAGGCGCGTTCCGGAAATGGATTTTCCAGCGAAACATCCATAGACCAAGTTATTCTTCTTGATGATTGCAAAGTCGCTAAAATCTCGTATACATCTGATGGATGGGTCAGCCCAAGAATTCCCTCTTTTGGTAAACGCTCGGCTATTGCAATTGCAGAGGCTGCGCCGTTGCACGCCATTAATACTGCAAACTGTGCGGAAGAAAGCGCAATCGGCGCAGTAAACGGCACATATAATTTATTTTGACTCACCCGTATATATGGAGCCAAACACGGCTTAGCCCAACGCAGCATTTGCGGATATTCTGCCGCCAAGGCTGCCCCAATTGCGTTCACACACCACCCTTCAACATATGTAGTCCGCTTTGCCAGCAAGGTTGACCCCAACTGCAGATCTGTTGCGATGTTTTCTGTCCAATATGCCCAGCCAACAGGACCAAAAAAACCGATCGTGTCATTTTTCAAACAATAGCGTTGAAGATATTTTGCCAACATCATGCGATGATGCTTTTGATGCTCCAATGGTTGTGTTAAAAATGGCTTCAATCCTGTATGCAGCGCTTGACGATTTTGCCAAGCAATTGCCTGCTGAAATACATCATCTGCCACAATATCGCGCAATTGCTCAGCTGCATTTGCAAAATTGCGCTTAAACCCATGCAAATATGCTTGCTGTGCGTCTCCAAGCTGCTCCTGAATTTGTCTTAACTGCTCAATAACTTCTTGCGCTTGCGCCGGAAAATCACTAGCTGCGGGAATTTTCCCCGCATGCAGTCGATGAATCGCATTTGTATACACTTTAATTCGCGTGGCGTCTGCGCTGCGCAGTGTTTTCAGCAAATCTACTGCAGTTCGCTTCATCTGACCGTATTCTTGCTCCAATTGCAGTATCTGCGCAGTTGCCGCTGCGCTTTCCGCAGACGCAAGCCGCAGCGCATATTCAGCCGGAAAACCGGCGCCTCGTAATATGGCCTGCCGCCAAAGCGTCCAAGTAGGATCTTTCAAGCGTATATGTAAGCGATCCGTATCTTTTGTAGTTTGTTCTGATGATGGTATCATTATTTTTACTCTCATTCCGGCTGCTCATCATTTGGCAGCGCTGCGGCTGACTGACGATGAACAACACGTGTGCGAGGCAACAAAGCCGGCTGCCCGCTGTTTTGGTTATTGCTCAGCCGATCAATGGTCGCAGCAAAATCTCTGATTGTTGGCGCCTCAAAGAGCATACGCAATGTTACCGTGTTATTTATTGATTCAATAATCCGTGATAGCAGCTGTGTAGCCAGCAAAGAATGTCCGCCCAAATCAAAAAAATTATCATCTATGCCAATGTGACTCATATTCAACACATCCTGCCATAAAAGCGCCAGCGCTACTTCGGTTGGGGTGCTGGGTTCCTCAGCGGCGGCGTCAACGGTTTGCCGCTCTGCCGGAGCAGGCAGGGCTTTCCGATCTAATTTTCCGTTTGGCGTAAGCGGAAGCGCAGGTATTACTACAAACGCCGCTGGGACCATATAAATCGGCAGCTTAGTTTGCGTAAATTTCCGCAATTCATCGGCTATTTGCGGCGCTGTAAATTCCTGAGACAATACCACATACGCGATAAGGCGTTTATTATCGCCATCGCCATGTGCGACAACTGCAGTTTCACGAACTGCGGGATATTCTCGCAATATCGCTTCAATTTCTCCCGGTTCTACACGGAAGCCGCGAATTTGCGTCTGTTGGTCGCTGCGCGCAACATATTCAACATCGCCGGTTGGTAAATATCGCCCTAAATCACCGGTACAATACATACGATCTGTCGGATCATGCGTAAACGGATTGACAATAAATCGATCTTGTGTCAGCGCGTCATTTTTTAAATAGCCTTTTGCAAGATGCGGGCTGCGCATCACTATTTCACCCTGCTCACCAACACCGCACATTGCGCGTTCCGGCGTTAAAACAAGTATTTGCGTATCACCCATACCTCGCCCCAGTGGAATCACTTCTTTCGTAATTTGCCACTCTTGCGTTTGCTCTTCCCGTGGTATGGGAAAGTAACTTACCGCGCGTTGCGTTTCAGTAGATCCAAATACATTGATGCATTTTACATACGGCGCAATTGCCCACAAGCGTGACACATCATGCCGTTTCAGTGTATCGCCCACAACAAAAGCATAGCGCAGCGCCGGCAGACAGAGATATTGTTCGGTGGAAGGGAGCTGTGTCACCAATTGCAGCATAGCAGGCGTAAAGTTGGCAAATGTAATGCCCTCTTGCGCCATCCACTTTGCAGACCAACCCGGTGACGCAATTTCATTGGGATCCGGAACACAAACGGTGGCGCCAAAACATAATGGGGTAAATATATCTTTCTGCAATGGATCATGCGACAACCCGGAAAACATTGCATAACGATCGTGTTCATCCAGCCCAAAAGTAGTTTGCATCCACGGGAAAAAGTGTGTTAACGGCCCATGACGCTGCAATATCCCTTTTGGCTGCCCCGTTGATCCGGAAGTAAATGTAATACTGGCGATATCATCCGGGTTAGTTTCAGCGTGCAGCGGCGGTTCCGGCGAAAACTCGGCTAAAAATTGTGTTGCGCGCGCGGCGCTCAACCTAGGCAAAGCAATAATGCGCTGTGACTCCTCACCGCCAAAAAACGCCAGCAATTCTTGCGGCAAATCACCGGATCCTGCCACGGTAATTACTGCTTGCGCTTGAGTTTGTTGCGCATAATACAACAACCTGGCTGGCGGATATGCAGGATCGAGAATAGTATACGCTGCGCCGGCCTTAAAAATACCTAAAATTGCCCATACCAGCGAAGCGTTTCGGTGCGCATAAACAGCGACAACGCTTCCCAGCAAAACACCCCGCTGCATCAGGAATCGAGCAAGCTGATTGCTGCGCTCCTCAAGTTCATGATAGCTCCATTCATCTTGCGAATCACGAACCGCCAATTTGTTTGGCAATCTTGCCGCCTGTTTGGCAAATAGCTCGTGTACAGCGCCTTCCCATCGATCGGAAAGCGGCATTGATGGATCCGGCAATATCGGCTGAATTGCCGGTGTTACTAATGAAAATTGCCGTAGCGGTGTATCGGGAAATTGCATAGCCTGTTCAGCCAAATAAATATATTGCCCGGCAAATTCTTGCATGCGCGGCGACGCAAACAAACTTGCGCTGTATAACAATTCTAATTTTATTTCACGAGCCATTTCTTCAACGTATACCGTTAAATCAAATTTCGATCCGATATCTTCCGGCATAGAAATTTCCACCTGCAAATCGCCCCAGCGGCTTGTCAATTCAGGAGTATTTACCACATTAAAAGATACTTGGAAAATTGGGTTATGGCTCAAATCGCGCGCCACATTCAACTCTTCAAGCAATCTGTCAAAAACAATATCCTGATGAGAAAACGCTCCTAAAGCTATTTCGCGTATTTGCGCAATTAGTTCGCGGAAGGAAAGGTTCTGCGCAAGATCGATACGCATCGGCAACATATTCACAAAAAAACCAATAATCTTCTCGACTTCGGCGCGAGTTCTGTTGGCAATGGGTATGCCTGCAACGATATCAGACTGCCCCGACAACCGCGACAGCAATATCTGAAAAATTGCCAGCAATGTCATAAAGAGGGTTGCGTTATTCTGTTTGCTAAAGATCCGTAATAGATCGCTTAACGTCTCCGGAATACTAAACCCAAGGTATGCCCCCTGATAGTTCTGCAGCGCCGGGCGTGTATAATCAGTAGGTAAGGATAACACCGATGGAAAATCTTGCAAACGATCCTTCCAATATGCCAGTTGGCGTTCTTGCTCGGCGTTATGGCTCTGTTCCCGCTGCCACACCGCATAATCGGCATATTGTAATTCCAGCGGGGGCAGTGGAGATGGCAGACCTTGCAGATACGCCGCATACAGCGCCGCTAATTCCTCGGTAAAAATTGCTAAAGACCAGCCATCGGAACAGATATGATGCATATTCACAATTAAAATATGCCAATCCGTCCCCATGTGCGCTAACGTAAACCGAATTAACGGACCATTCGCAAGATAAAACACATGCTGACCTTCGTAACTCATGAAGTTTTGCGCATATTCAATGCGTTCTTTTTCATTCGGCAAACCCGAAAGGTCGATATGAATCAGCGTTATTGGCGTAAATGGAGCAATTACCTGCGCCGGTGTGCCTTTATCTGCCGTAAATGTTGTGCGCAAAGCGTTTTGCCGTTCATAAATCGTATTCAAACTTTGTTCCAACGCCGCAAAGTGAAGAGGTCCGCGCATATGAAACGCCATTGGCATATTATAACTGGTATTGCCGGGCTGCAGCTGATCCAGCAGCCACAAGCGCTGCTGCGCATACGAAAGCGGCAGTTCTTTTCTATCATATGAAACTGCCTTAGTAATCGGCTGTTCATTTGCGTTTTGCGGAGCTTGCTCCTGCATTTTGGTGAGGTATGCCGCCAAATCCCCCAATATGGCGTGTTCAAAAACAGCAATAAGCGGCATTTCTAAACGCATAGTTTCACGTATTCGAGAAACCAGCCGGGTAGCTAACAGTGAGTGTCCGCCTAAAGCAAAAAAGTTATCGCGCGCGCTGACTCGATCAACGCGCAATATTTCTGCCCACATTTTGGCCAACATGAATTCCATGGCAGTATTTGGCGCAATAAACGTATCATCTTCGCGCATAGATTCATGTGTTGGCGCAGGTAAAGCGCGGCGATCGACTTTGCCGCTGGAATTCAGCGGAAATGCGTCTAAAGCTATAAATTCCGCGGGTACCATATACGCAGGAAGCTGCGCCTGCAAATATTCACGTAAACTTTGCGCAGCAAAGGAACCGTCCGGCACAACATACCCTACCAAATATTTTTCGCCGTAAGCGTCTTTATGAACGGTAACCACACAATCGCGCACCAGTGGGTGCTGCGCCAGCCGATGCTCAATCTCCCCCGGCTCAATGCGATATCCCCGAATCTTCACCTGCTGATCGAGCCGCCCTAAAAACTGAACCGTCCCATCTTCCAAATACCGCACCAAGTCTCCCGTGCGGTACAGCCGCTCATTCGGCTCTGCGCTGAAGGGGTCCGGTAAAAACTTTGATCG
>JAKAOI010000089.1 GCA_021812265.1 Chloroflexota bacterium
TATACTAGAGCGTGTCCAGAAAGTCGGCTCAAGCAATATGGCGTCGTTGTGCATTCTCCCTGGCCGTTTCAGAGGTATCCGTCAATCTCCTCAGCATCAAACGAATCATTGTTAAACACACCATACTTGCACTCCTGCTTATAGGGCTCATAATCTTTGCTCATACGGCGAGAGCGACCCATCCAAGCAAATGTTCGCTCTCCTACCCATCGCCGAGGCAAGACTCCTCGAAATTTCTTGGGTTCTGGCTTGATACGCTCGTAGGTAAACCAAACGGTACGCAAATTGGAGAGATCTCCATGAGGCACCCACTTCCCATGCTCAGCCATCTCACAGGATATACAAGATCCCATTGAGTACCGACCGCATATGCACTTCACGATGTCTTCCACCTGACTTCTCAGGTGGGATGATGGGTTCAAGAATGACCCACTCGGCATCCGTAAGATCAGAAGGATAGGATTGCATATGGCGTCCCAACCTTTCCTGAATAGACGCTCTTTACTCTCCATTTTCCTAAAATCTTATCATAATGCTCCTATTTTTCTCTACACCAATTCTGCCAATCGCCTTCTGATAACTTTCTGGACACGCTTTAGTTGGAAATGCGCTTGACAAATTGATATTGTATCTGCGATTATTGTCATAATACATTGCGCAGGCGCATATCAATTCTAAGAGGAGCATTTTATTATGACATCGGCAAGCACGCAAAGCGGCTCTCGGATGAGCTATGTCAGCGGAACAAGCAGCGTTCCTTTATTAGGAATCACCATTGGTGATATGTTTGATGTAACAGTTGCAAAATTTCCTCAGCGTGAAGCGTTAGTTTCACGGCATCAAAATTTGCGGTATACATGGTCAGAACTTCAGTGGGAAGTGCATCTGTTTGCTCGTGGATTGATGGCGCTGGGTATAAAAAAAGGTGATCGTGTGGGCATTTGGGCGCCAAATTGCGCCGAATGGGTGATAACCCAGTTTGCCACAGCTAAAATCGGCGCTATATTGGTAAATATCAATCCAGCGTATCGGCTGCATGAATTAGAGTATGCGCTGAATCAATCGACCTGCCACACACTTATTATGGCGCCGAACTTTCGGACCGCTGATTATACTGAAATGCTATATACGCTTTGTCCCGAATTGCGCCATTACTCTCCCGGAGAGTTGGAAGCCAATCGCGCGCCGCACCTGAAACATGTTATTCGTTTGGGCAAAGAGCCAAGCGCCGGTATGTGGACATGGAGCGATATCATGTTTAAGGCCAGCGAAATTGCGCCGGAACGGATATTGGAGGCTCAGGCTGCGCTGGAATTTGATGAGCCGATTAATATCCAATATACCAGCGGCACCACTGGCAACCCTAAAGGCGCAACACTCAGTCACCACAATATATTAAACAATGGCTATTTTGTCGCTTCTCTGCAAGGGTTGAACGAAAATGACCGCATATGTATTCCTGTGCCGCTGTATCATTGCTTTGGTATGGTAATGGGAAATTTAGGTTGTGTGACGCTGGGCGCTGCAATGGTGTATCCGGCAGAGTCATTTGATCCGCAGGCGACTTTGGAAACGGTAGAGGCTGAACATTGCACATCGCTGTATGGCGTGCCTACTATGTTCATTGCTGAACTCGCCTTCCTGCAATCCGCGCAATTTAATTTAACTTCGCTGCGCACCGGCGTTATGGCGGGGTCGCCGTGCCCTATTCAAGTTATGCGTGAAGTCATCGACAAAATGAATATGAAAGATGTAGAAATTTGCTATGGTATGACAGAAACCAGCCCGGTGTCATTTCAAACACATTTAGATGACACATTGGAAAAGCGTGTGGGCACTGTGGGACAAATTCACCCGCATGTAGAAGTAAAAATAATTGATCCGGAAACGGGTAAAGTTGTTCCTCGCGGCGTAACCGGTGAGCTGCTGACACGCGGCTACTCTGTTATGGTGGGATATTGGGATAACGAAGACGCAACCCGCAAGGCAATAGACAGTGGGCATTGGATGCACACAGGTGATTTGGCGGTGATGGATGAAGATGGTTATGCAAATATCGTCGGACGTATTAAAGATATGATTATTCGCGGCGGCGAAAATATCTATCCTCGGGAAGTGGAAGAATATTTATACACCAATCCGAAAGTTGCCGATGTGCAGGTTATTGGAGTGCCGAGCGAAAAATATGGTGAGGAAGTTATGGCGTGGGTTAAGGTGAAATCCGGCGAATCTGTTACGGCGGAAGAGCTTGAAGCGTTTTGCCGCGGCCAAATTGCAACTTTTAAAATTCCGCGTTACTGGAAATTTGTAGATGTTTTTCCAATGACAGTGACCGGCAAGATACAAAAATATATTATGCGCGAACAATCAATTGAGGAATTGGGGCTGCGGGGCGCCGCCAACATTCAAACAGCCTGATGCATCTTGTTGTATAGATTTTTCTGACGCCGCGAAATAGTTTTTGCAGTGAATTATGTTTGCGGCGTCATTTTGCAATCGCTAAAAAAAAAATTATTACAAAAAATTTTTAGAATGGAACCCTTCCTCATATATTGTTTCCATGTATAGCGCCTGCCTATGGCGTTTTTGCCCATATCGTCTGCGTTTTCTGTATAAAAATAGATCATTGCCTTCACGTTGAATTTTACAGAACATCCCGTAAAGCCGCAGTCTCTTCAGCGTAAACAGAGTGTTAATATCGCATTACTATATAAGTTATAGTATGATACAAGTATAGGACTTTCGCTTGAAAGAGAAGCGCATATTTCTCATATCTGAAATAAAGGGAGGTCTGGGAACATTCCAGAACCCCGTACAAGGGGCGCCTCCCCTTGTACATCCACGATTTCTCATGCTGAAGCGAAAGTCCTGAAGTATACTCTTTGGCGCTTGTTTCTGATTCATGATTTGGCATTTTTGCGATAAGAAAAGCAATAGGTCTGGCATAATAACATATTTTGACGAGGTGGGTATATTTAATGAATTCAATTGAAACTAACCATTTGACCCGATCCTTCGGCAAACTGGTGGCAGTGGATGATTTAACGCTTGCCATCCCAGAAGGGACCGTTTTTGGGTTTTTGGGACCGAATGGCGCCGGTAAAACTACCACAGTGCGTATGCTTTCTGCTCTGATTGCCCCCACAAGCGGAAACGCAGTAATTATGGGACATCAGTTAGGTGAAAACAACGAGGCGATACGCCAATCTGTGGGGATTTTGACAGAGACACCCGGTTTGTACGAACGGCTTAGCGCTTGGGATAACCTGATGTTTTTTGGAGAAATGTATAACCTTTCAAGAGAAAAATCATCCACCCAAGTTGAACGTTATTTGCGTCTGTTGGATTTATGGGATCGCCGTGGTGACAAAGTAGGCAGCTTTTCAAAAGGTATGCGTCAGAAACTGGCGATTGCCCGCGCTTTACTGCACGAACCAAAGATGATCTTCTTGGATGAGCCAACATCTGGCTTAGACCCGGAAGCCGCAAAGGTTGTGCGCGACTTCATCAAGGTATTGCGCTCCGAAGGGCGGACCATTTTTCTTACAACGCATAATCTGCCGGAAGCAGATGAACTTTGCGACTTGATTGGGGTATTTCGTTCACGGCTGCTGCGTCTGGATACGCCAGCGAATTTACGTGTTAGCGTGTTTGGATCGGGAACTCAAGTGCGAGTAGTTGGAGACGCTGCCCGGTGGGTTGAACCCGTTCGCGCATTGGCGTTTGTTCAGCAAGTGACAGCTTCAGAGAATATTCTCACCATCAATTTACCTCATCCGAACGAGCAAAACCCGGAGGTAGTGCGAAAACTTGTGGCCGCCGGAGCAGATATTTGCGCTGTGGAACCGTCCTCGCATTCTCTTGAAGATGTGTACATGGAATTAGTAGAAAACGAACATGAAACTGCGGCCATCGGCTGATATATGAAGTAGGTGATAGATATGCATAAAGTCTTTGTTATTTTACGCAAAGAATTCAGCGAGATATTGCAGCAGCGAGTCCTTCTGTATAGTGTTTTTTTGCCGCCGTTGCTGTTTGATGTGATTCCGCTCTTAATTCTACATCTTGGCGGTAATGGAACACGCGCCAGTTCTATACGTATTCCATCCCTCCAAGGTTTAACACTTCACGAATATACCCAAGGTGTTATAGGAACCGAGTTCTCTAATTTTTTTATACTGTTGTCGATGGTAGTGCCCAGCACCATTGCCGCATATAGTATTATTGGTGAAAAGAGCAATCGAACATTGGAGCCATTATTAGCCACACCGGTGCTTCGATGGCAGCTGCTGGCGGGTAAGATTTTAGCGGCGCTGCTGCCATCTGTATTGGTTACATGGGTGAGTGGCAGCGTGTTCATCGCCGAATTGGCTGTGTTCACAGACGCGAATGTCGTCTCTCATGTAGTCACCGAGGGCTGGCTCATCCTGTTCATTGTCGGAACCCCTCTATTAGGATTAATTGCGGTCTCTATTATGACAGCTATATCATCGCAGGTAAACGATACCCGCACAGCGCAGCAACTCTCGATTTGGGCCGTAGTCCCCGTTATCGGGATTATTCTTGGTGAACTCTCCGGACAGTTTGAGCTTACTGTATTTATTGCGGTTGTTTTTGACCTGATATTGATCCCTGTAGCAATCTTTATGACTTGGGGCGCAGCGCAGCTGTTTCAGCGTGAGACTATTCTAACGCGCTGGAAGTAGGCGAATGCTGTGTGGCGGCTAATATTTCAAAATTTTGGCGCGCCGCGCAGCGCTCAATCGGTCGCTATACAATATACAGACATGGGGAAGTCTTACAAAAAATCACCTGCCCGAATGTCTATCACAATTTATTTTTCATGCAGGCGTGATATAATTGTGTTGACTTTGGCGGGTGATTTTTTATTATCATCTGTGTATCGGCGCATCAACGCACAAAAGACGCAAAGGAACAACATATTTATGCTTCAGTTTTTAGGCAAATGGATACAAGATTGGTACAATACATTCGGATATGGCGGGGTTGTCTTGGCGATGGCGCTTGAAAGCTGCCTTATTCCCCTTCCCAGTGAAATTGTTATGCCGCTGGCCGGCGCAATGACATTGGCGGCTTTTGGAGCGTCAGTAAAATTTAGTCTTTTGGGGGTTGCTCTGGCCGGCGCTGTAGGCAGTGTTATCGGCTCTGCGCTGGCGTATTGGATAGGGGCCACCGGCGGCCGCGCGTTTATTTTCCGCTACGGCAAATATATTCTTATCTCGCGCCACGATTTCGATGTTGCGGATCGCTGGTTTTTGCGTCATGGTTCACCGATTACATTTTTCTCGCGTGTTTTGCCGGTAGTTCGCACCTACATCTCTTTGCCGGCAGGTATCGCCAAAATGAATATCTGGCGATTTATCCTTTTTACATTTTTAGGCTCGTTTATCTGGAGTTATGCTTTGGCGTATGTCGGACAGAAACTTGGGCAGAACTATGATAAACTATCCTCATATTTCCACGGATTAGACGCAGTTATTGTTGTGGCGTTTGTTGTCTTGGCTGTTTTATATGTATGGAGACATTTTCGCAACGAAAAAAAATACAGCGAAATGCACGACAACCCGGATACGCAGCCAACCAGCAAAATGCCGCGGATTCGTTAACCGAGGCAGATTCTTCTGCTGTGGTACGCTTCTGAGGAAATAATTCCGGTGTGGGGCGCCGGAACATAAGGGACAGCGTTATGTACACTACTGTAAATAATTCACAGCCGGCGCCGAAACCTTCTGCAAGAAGAGCCAACACATGGCTCATTATTTTGATTAGCTTTTTTTGCGGCTCGCTTTTTACAATTATTATTGGCGTATTTGCGTTGCCGCATTCCTCCGCTTCGGTAAAAACGGCGCAAAATGGCTCAGTAACGATTATACTTAGCCCGGATATGCTGGATATTTTGGCGGAGCGTGGGCTGGCAAAACTTCCTTCACAAATACCGGTTTCGCTGTCGCAAATTCAATTTGCGGCGCGGCAAAATGGCACACTGCAATTATCTGCCGAGGCGCACACTGCGTTGGGAATTACCGAGCCGGTAAGTTTTAATTGCGCTCCGTATATCAGCTCCTCCGGACAGCTGCGCGTTGCTATAAATTCTGCGCAGTTGGGCGGACTGCCGGTAACCGGCGTTACTTCTGCTGTAGAATCATTGCTGAACAGTCAATTTGACGCGGTAACATCGGGATACCTAACAAGTGGATTTACGTACCGGCTGGTTAATGTTGTAGTCGTCAGCGGAGGGCTGTCTGTTACTGCAATTGTATCCGCCAACACTCTTGCGCTTGTTCATATTCCATAAAACTGTGCTTTATCGGTTCAGTAAATCCAGCGTTTCAAAGGGATTTACTGCGCGCACAGAGTTTTTCAGAAATGGATATGTGGCTGTCAGCGCTTCGGCCATTTGCCAAGCAGCGTGACGATATGAGAAGTGTCCGCCTGGTTTGCTGCGCAGTTCAGCAATATACGCGGCTTCGGCGATATCCATCTTAAAAACAGCGCGCTGCCTCGCGCCAAGCGGCGCCAAATATAAGCCGGATGTAGTGTCGGGGAAATGCGCTGCCGTTGCAATAGATTTTTCCATTCTATCAGAAAACTCTTGAAACAAACCCATCTCTTGGGCAATTTCTGCGCCTTTTGGGCCAAACGCCAAGGAAAAAATATCTGCCGGAGCGTCAAACCCCATGTCCAAACCAAGCTGGGGAATTATCTGCAAACAGCGGCGATGCCGATGAAAATCGCGCAGCGAGCCAAAATCGATCAACATATCAAACACGATCATATAGCCAATGCGCTGAACGCGCAGCAATTCATCATATTCTCCGCGCAATTCCATAGCGGCGTTCCATGCGGCAGTTTTTGTTTCGTTGGAAGCGCGGCGCGCATATTCCAGCGCTTGGGGATAGCGTATATTCGGTTCAGTCAGATAGATTATTTCTGCGGCAAACGCTTCTAAGGGATCTGTTTCGGGCGCAGCCAAAATAATCTTGCGGATATCACTTGGCGCCGCGGCGCGTTCCGGGGGGACAAAGCGCAAAGCATTGCGCGCCGCTTCTGCCGCTTGCGATTGAAATGATGACGCCGCGGTATATTTAACCAGTGTTGGCGCGGCGGGAGTTTCAAGTATGCCCGTTTCTGTCAGTTCGCGCAATAAGCCGGCAGTTTGCTCTATTGAGAGCTTGGTGGATTCGCACGCCTGCTGTATTTTTTTTGCGACAAAATTATCGGCTGGGTTGCGCGCCGCCATTCGCATTGCTTCTGCTATCTCGGTCAATTCGGGAATATTTAAGGAATTGAGTCGCACAATCTGCTGCTCTAATACGCGGGCGCTGGTAATTTGCCCGACACTGGTATGTGTTGCCAGCGGCAGAAAATAGCGGCCTACATCAAACGCCCGCGCTTTTACCGTCCTTTTATAAGCGGTGGGATCCATAGCGTCGGGTTTTGGAGTAACTTGTTCAATAATACGGATACACATGTCGGTAATACATCGATAATTATCTAGCGCGGTATGCAGCGCGTTGCGAAACGGTTCAAGCAATTCCGGTTGTTTAGCGATGGATTGCGGAATATAAAAATTATTTTTGTGAAAATTCTGATAACGTGTGGAGCGGCTTTGCCCATCCCAAAGAGACTCATCGGTAATATAAAATTCGGCCAGCAGCGAACAATTTTCAATAGCCATAGTAACATGCGCTAAATCTGCAATAGAGCGATGCCCATATTGGAAATAAAATGTATCCAAAAATTGTTCTGCGCGCTGCGCGGAAAGCTCTTCGATACTTTGCGACATCGATTGTGACGAGCGGCTGTATTTAGCCAGCGCGTATGCCTGAATTTCCGGTGGCGCGCCATAAGATGCGTATGCTTTCATAGATGAGATACCTCAATAGTGCAAAAGTG
>JAKAOI010000090.1 GCA_021812265.1 Chloroflexota bacterium
TGTAGCCACGCGCGCGCGCTTCGGCGGTTTGCGCAAACAAATCGCGGATAGCGGTAAACGCATTCGTATACGTAGCCGGATTTGATCGCGGGGTTCTGCCAATCGGCGATTGATCGATATCGATAACCTTATCCAAGGCGTCTACACCAATAATACTGTCGTGCTCTCCGGCGCGGCGGCGGGCGCCATTCAACGCAGTTGCCAATTTTGGATAAATAACACTGTTTACCAAAGAGCTTTTCCCCGATCCGGAAACGCCGGTTACCACAACCAATTTGCCTAATGGTATTTCAACAGTAATATTTTTTAAATTATGCTCGCGCGCGCCGTTAATAACCAATTTTTTGCCATTGCCGGGCCTTCTTTTTTCCGGAACCGCTATCGCCAGCCGGCGCGATAAATATTTACCGGTAATAGATTCCGGATGCTGAATAATTTCCTCATACGTTCCTTGGGCAACTACTTTACCGCCCAAATCACCTGCCCCAGGCCCAATATCAACAATATAGTCTGAGTCACGCATCGTTTCTTCATCATGCTCTACCACAATTAGGGTATTACCCAAATCGCGCAGCCGCTTCAACGTTTGAATCAACCGTTCATTATCACGCTGATGCAAGCCTATGCTTGGCTCATCTAAAATATATAAAACCCCCGTCAGACCAGATCCAATTTGTGTCGCCAGCCGGATACGCTGCGCCTCACCGCCGGAAAGTGTATTTGCGGAACGCGATAAGGTAAGATAATCCAACCCAACATCAACCAAAAAACCTAGCCGCGCCAATATCTCTTTCAAAATCGGTGTCGATATAATCCGTTCGCGATCACTTCTTTCGCTTTCCTGCAAATTCGCAAAAAATTCTTTCAATTTCAGCACCGGCATAGCTGTCAGGTCTTGAATATTTTTATCGCTCACCGTCACTCCCAACGCCTCCGGACGTAATTTTTTACCATGGCAGGTGGGACAGACACGTTCCGTCATATATTTTTCCATTTCGGCGCGCATATGGTCCGATCCTTCTGCGTGCCGCTGCTTTACATACGCCACAACGCCTTCATAACGCGCCGAATACTCTCGCGACTGCCCCATCTGGTTGCGATAGCGAAATTTTAATTCTTCGGGATCGCCATATAAAATCACACGCTGCTGCGTCGCCGTCATATCTTTCCAGCGGACCCTTGCGGTAAAGCCATAGCGCTCGCGCAAAGCAGACATTTGCATGGCGTACCATTGACTGGTTCCGGAATACGTAATCCACGGGCCAAGCGCGCCTTCATCCAGCGTTAAGTCTGGGTTTATTACCAGCAATTCTTCATCTACCACCAGTTTATAGCCTAAGCCAGTGCAATCAGAGCAAGCGCCATGCGGATTATTAAAGCTGAAGGTGCGTGGAGCAATTTCATCGATAGAAAAATTGCAATACTCACAGGCAAATTTTTCGGAATATAAGCGCTCTTCCGTTGTTTTTCCTTCGGTGTTTACAATTGCGGCAATCATAACACCGTTTCCCGCCTTCAATGTCGTCTCTATCGAATCGGTAACACGCTGCCGCATGCTATGAGGTTCATCGGGCGTCGTTTCTGTTCCGTTTCTAACTTCAGCCGCAGCAGCGCCATCTTCGCTATCCAGCGTATCAGCCAGCGAAAGGGGACGCATATAATGCCCATTTGCATGTTCCGGCGAAACAGAAAGCGTATATTCCTGAGGCTCTTCGGCAACTTTCGCTAACGGAGCTGCCGGCTGCAGATAGGTAATGTTTGCCGGCAGATGTTCCGCCGAATCATCCGTTGTTTCATTATGAATAACTAAGCGATCTACCACCACTTCGATAGTGTGTTTTTTATTTTTATCTAAATCAATCGGATCGCTTAAATCACGGGTAACTCCGTCTACGCGCACGCGGGCGTAGCCGCTTTTGCGCAAATCTTCCAGCGTTTGCCGATATTCTCCTTTGCGCCCCTTCACAATGGGAGAAAGCAGCATAACGCGGGTCCCTTCCGGCAAATCCAGCATTGCGTCCGCCATCTGCTGCACCGTTTGCGCGCTCACCGGTCTGCCGCAAATTGGGCAATGCGGCTGCCCAATGCGGGCATAGAGCAAACGCATATAATCATAAATCTCGGTTACCGTTCCCACTGTAGATCGCGGATTATGCGAGGCGCTTTTCTGATCAATAGAAATGGCCGGAGATAATCCATCAATGTGATCGACATCCGGTTTCTCCATTTGCCCTAAAAATTGCCGCGCATAAGAAGAAAGCGATTCAATATAGCGCCGCTGCCCTTCGGCAAAAAGCGTATCAAAGGCAAGGCTGCTTTTGCCAGAGCCAGATAACCCCGTAAAAACCACCAGTTTATCCCTTGGTATAACCAAATCAATATTTTTTAGGTTGTGCTCGCGTGCGCCGCGAATATGTATGGAATTTTGGGGCATTGCTTGCTCTCCTGGTTAGATTATTTGTTTCAAACATTATACCATATTGAATGTATACCGCATTTAGTCTGCCAGACGCCAAAATAGGGACTAGTTTCCCGTTAAACCACTAAACTTCTTGTCTAATATTCCGATAACACAAGATATGAACACAAGATTATCGGAAGGCCGCCGCCACTCTCAATGACACAGCAAATTTAGGCAGCGGAAATCTTCGGAGAAATAACTTCTATGAAAACGTTACAACCAACACGCGCCGGATTTTTCCGGATGGCGCCCAAAAATATGATCATTACAGCAGCTTTAGCCGCCAGTATTATAGGCATACCGATTTTAGGAACATATGGCTATTTATATATAACCCACAGCCAAATTCACTCCACACACAATACACTGCCAGCATCCTATGCTCCTGTTGCGGCAAGCGTTACAACGCAGCGCATTATGTATGAAATGCAGCGCGAGCCTGCGGGGTATATGCTGGAACAGGTTAACGCCCAAAATATTTCAATTCCTCTTGGTTTATTGACCAATCGATTTGGCGCAGATGATAGTGATATTATCGCCGCAGTCAAAATATCGCCAAATTACCAATATGTCGCCATTGATGGCAGCGGAGACCACGGCGACTTTGTGTGGATATATAACACCGCCACAAAGTCTTTAGCGATGACTCCAAGCAACGCAATAGGCTCCTTTTTAAATTGGATGCCCGATGGGCAGCATTTTTTGTTTAAACCATTTATTCCAATGGGGCCAAATCCATCGGCGTGGAATGAGGGCGTTTGGATAGTCAACGCAAGTGACGGCAGCCATGTGAATCTTGCTCTGCCGCAAAACCTGACATCCAGTCAATTAGTAGACGCTATATCTGCCCCATCAGGCTCATCGCTGCTTCTCAGTGTTTCCGAAGGGCTGGGCTTGGGCAGTGAAGTATGGAGCATGGGAGCAAATGGCTCGCAGCCACAGCAAGTATTCAGCAGCAAGCAAATTGTAGGTTTGTTCAACTGGGCGCCTAACGGCAAACGCTTGGCGTATCAAACAATTCAAGATTCTGATGTAGCTTTTCAAACCGGCGGGCTTTGGCTGATGAACGCGGCAAATGCACAGCGAACGTATGTTGCGGCAGTCGATGGCGGACACGGTTATACCGTTTCATGGTCTCCCAACAGCGAAAATCTGGCGTTCGTCGCGCGGCTAAATACATCATCGCAAACCGCAGACAGCCAAGCGGGAGCGCTTATCAGCGCAATACAAAACTATTCTTTAATGAGCAGCGCTGTTACAACTATTGCCGGTCCACAACAAACGGGTGAGCCGCGTAATATTCAGCCGAATTGGACGACGAATAATAACTTGGTATTTACATCGATGGCGGCCAGCGCGCAAAAATATGGCGCCGCGCTAACATCGGCAGATTTCTGGCTTGTCTCTGCGCAGGGCGCAGTTCAAGCAAACAACGTAACGACTCCATTATTTACACTTGAGCCTCTTACCATTGCAAATTCAGCAAATGTATCGGCCATGTATGATTTACAGGGGTAAAAATAGGGGAACAACCACTATGATAAAACACATTATCGCGCCATTAGCGCTGATCATCACATTGCTGAGTTTTAGTATTCCGGGTATTCCGCAGCCAGCGCACGCACAATCTGCTCCGGCGCCGTTTTTATACCGGCCATACTATGGCGAGCGCACGTTGTTTTCACGCTCCATTTCTATGTTCGATCATGATGAGCCTTGGTACGCGAATGACGGTAAATTTGTGCGATTTGACGGAACCGTTGTATACAATAATTCCGTATATAGCTGCGATCCCTACCAAAGCTGCTACGACGGGCATAATGGCTACGACATTAATATGTTTTACGAGCCGGTGTTAGCGGCGGCAGCCGGAACCGTAGTGCAAGCTGGCTGGAGCGATCCGTCTAACCATGAAAATGGCGGCGGATTAACCATAGCTATCGACCATGGCAATGGTTACGCCACACTATACGCGCACTTAGACGCTATTTTGGTAACCACCGGCGAGCAAGTCAGCGCACAATGGCAGATAGCGACTAGCGGATCAACAGGAGACGCATCCGGGCCGCACCTGCATTTTTCAGTGTTTCAACTGCCAAATTGGCTTGCCGTCGATCCATTAGGATGGCAATCAACCACCATGACCGATCCCAATATCGTTCCCGATTATTATATGTTTTTGCCAAATCCGGCGGCGCCGACACAAGCGCCTTGTTTGGGGTGCGATAACGGCGCGGCCCATCCCGGAGCAATTGTAGCGGATGATTCTTCGGCGGGATTTTCCACCACAGGAACGTGGAACAGCGCCAC
This sequence comes from Chloroflexota bacterium, assembly GCA_021812265.1. GTDB lineage: Bacteria > Chloroflexota > Ktedonobacteria > Ktedonobacterales > JACDGC01 > JAJYBV01. Next base: position 4,772 of record JAKAOI010000090.1, read on the forward strand.
CGGCAGCGGATATATCAACGGCGGCATGAAGTGGACATATACTGCATCCGGGCAGGCAACCGCAACCGCAACATGGAAAACAGCTTTGCCTTCCTCCGGTGTGTATGAAATTGGAGCATACATCGATCCGCAAAACGCAGGCAGCCAATGGGCGCCATATACAATCAGCCATGTAAACAGCGCCGGAGCGGCAGAATCAACTACTGTTTGGGTGGATCAAGAGCATGTGGGTTCATTTACCACGCCATTCGGCGCAATCAACACGGGACCGCAGTGGATTGGTCTGGGAGAATATTATTTCTCTGCCGGCGCTCCGGCGCAGGTTACCCTTTCCAATGCGACCGGTGAAACCAGTGTGCAGCTTGGCGCCGACGCCATAGAATTTATTCCCGTTCCGCTTGGCGCCAATATGTTGAACGGGCAATAATACCAGCAATCAATGGAGACGGAGCGGCTTATGGGTTTCATGAGCCGCTTTTTATTGTATATCTGCCGAACTGCACAGGCAAACAAATCACGCACAATGAATGGGGCATGCGCTGGTTTGCTTGGTCATAAATTATCTAGCTGGATGTTTTTATAAAACCGATAAAAGGGAACCCATACGCTGATTTAGATAAGATAATTTGTGAGGTTATGCGCATGTGACTGTCAAACGTCATAGCTTCAATGGAAAACGGCGGTGATATCCACTCGTCCAAAATTGCCTCACTTAAGATTAATGTTTTACTATCCGGCGACCAAGCGGTTGGAGACCAATCTTTCACTAAGAATGCCGCCGAATCTGTTGCAAGGTTCAGCATCCATGCGCCGGAATTATTGCTGCTATTAAATTCGTTGGAAATGGCAACGCTATTGGGATATCCCGGGCGCCAAGCAACCGTTGTAAAATCTCCGCCGGTTTGCCGAACAATATTTGGAAAATTGCGCACTTGACCGGTTTCTGTATTGATGACAGCAACGTGAGGCGTAAATGGGTAATTACGAAATGGTTCATTACTTACTAAAATTTGGCTGCCGTCCGGTGAAATTGTTGGATAAGAAAGATTCCCATTCCAAATAGTGTGACTAAGCGATGCAATTACCTTTTGGCGGCCATCCGGCACGGAAATCGATTCAAAGTCATATTGGCCATTTGTTTCAGATCCAACATAAATAAAAGCGGCAACATGGCTGGCGTCAATCCACCCTATCAGCACAATTTGCTGGTCACTTGCTAGATGCAATGGCAAAGTGAAATCGGTATAATTGGTCATAGTAATAATACCGACATCCGGTCCATTATCGCCTACCGCCATATATTGACCGTTTTGTGACCAAAACGCTGTATAAACGTCTCCAAATGGCGGATTTTGATCTGTAAAATTAGCGTCAATCCCTGTTTGTAGATTAATGATATTAAAATTACCAAGACTTGTATAAGCAAATGTATGCCCATCCGGAGAAATTTCATCATTCACCGGATACACTTGATTCGTATATTGTTTTAAAATCGGCCCGGAAATATCGCTTTTACCATCAAGCGTTACTGCATGAACGGACTGATTCGACGCCATATAGGCTGCCCGCCAATCAGAAAACGCTGGAAATACCGGTTGTGGCGCTGCAGTAGGTGATAAAATTGATGTGTTTGTGGGGATAACTGTTTGTTGCGCAATGTTGTTTGTCGTTCCATTACACGCTGACAATACTAATAGCGTCAATAGTAGTATTGTCATTTTCTTCACAAATGTACGGTTCATGTTGTACTTTCCTTTTTCCATTTATAAAAACGAATGAACGCCCGTAACTAGCGGTGTACACTATATTGAGCAAATAGTCAAGGCTCGGAATTGCAAAGGGGTGCCTGGTTAATATACAGCGCTTGACAAAATTGCAGTTAATCATGTATCATGTTTTCTGTGAGGAGTTTATAGCGTTCTAATTTAGGAATATGCTTAGCGTTTCCTCTCGCTCTCAAAGAGCGAAACCAATTCTATTCCTCTCAATAGATAACCGCAGGCGTCGCTATATGTCACAACCGGCGTCGAAAAAATTGTGTGTATTTTGAAAAGAAGCAATTGAGCTTCACCCCATTGCAACAGGGCGTGTTGCGTTTTTGCGCTGGTTTAGCGCGCGTATAAGAAAGAGGCTGTATGAACACCGTTTTGTTCAAACAAGTATTTCTTCATTTCTTTTTCGTTACCGATATAGCAATAGCTCATCTCTCAAACAGCGGATATGCCGACGCAAAAGCAGCCGCGTATAAATGTACTGTCCCTCTTCATTACACAATAAGATAACAAAATAATATCTCAGATGATTACGGCTGTCAAGAGACCGGCATATAACCTTCGTCTCTTGATAATCGATTCATTGTTTACCATAATATCTTCTTAATTTCATGTGAAAGGATTGTTATGAGTACAAAAGAAACAAAATCTCATTTGTGGCAAATTACCGTTGTTATAACTCTGACGCTTGGGATAATAACAGCATGTTCCCAAGCGAATTCCTCTCCGTCAGCTGCTCAACAAGCGCAACAATGGAGCGTCACGTGGTCGTCATCAACACGATCGGATTTAAACAGCAATATGTTGATGGGTAATTTAAAAGTAGCAGATCCATCGGGACAACTACATATGCCTTCGCAAATAACAATACTGTTTAATGGGTCACTGGACGCATTGGCGTTTATTCAAATGAACTCATATATAGGATTGGCGCATATGCATCGGAATAGCGTCACAGATATGTGGAATCTTGATGGAGCAATACGTGATGGCTCTCAATCAGGAATGGTCACCAATCAACTCCAAGGAGTATCAAGCCTCTCCATATCATTTCATGTGCCCAGCGCAAATTACTCCGGATCTGCATTTGAACAATCATATGGCGCGCCATACGTCATGCAACTCTGGAATTCATCACAAGCCACACTAACCGCCAGCAAGCTCAGTACACTGGGAATTTTCAATACAACCGGATTAACAAAAGCAACTATTCAAGAAAAAAGCGCTTGGGAAGGTATAACGGGAAATTTCACATTCTTTATTGTTCCATTGCAAAATGACAATTATTATATTTTTGGCGGAACACTTCCGGAG
>JAKAOI010000091.1 GCA_021812265.1 Chloroflexota bacterium
CAGACCATTGCAGTGATCCTGCGGCCGATATAAAGGTTTGGTTGGCGTATTGCAGATTTTGAATAGTATTTGCTGCGCAGATTGTGTAGTTGGTAATGGTAAAAGATGTTTGTGAACCGGCGGCAAAATAATCTGAAGTCCACCCGTTTTTAGTCGGATATTGCGCTTCAATATTTGGCACAATTGTATAACTTGCAATAATACCGCCTTTTATGTATGCCGGTGTTACCGTTTCTCCACCGCCTAAAAGTACGCCATTACAATTATTGCTGGCGGTTATCAGATGAGACGCTGCGCTGCCGGTGGCAGAAGATGTGAGTGTGGTAACAGTTAATGGTTGGTTGGTTTGCATGCAATTGGCTGCTACTGTAACAGCAGTAGCGTCAACATATTGCCAATATACTTCAACATCCCAAGTATTTTGCGGCAATGGATAACTGGCAAGCACATGCGCGTTGGTAGTAAACCCTCCGCCGGTTATATAACTGCCTTTGGGACATTGCGCCGTCACGTTGGTTACTAGTCCACTGGTCAGTGATTTTGCCGTAACATAGATCATTTTGGCTTGAAACGGCAGTGATGTGCTTGTGGCTGTTGGCGCCGTGGTTGCCGTTGGCGCCGTGGTCGCTGTTGGCGCTATTGTCGCCGTGGGCGCAATCGTCGCTGTATCTGTAGCAGCAGGCAGGGCCTTTATTGTGCTGCGGTTTGAATTTTGTCCGCCTAACAGCCCGAGTACGCCATGCAACGCGCCGGATGAAGGGATAGTTACCATTCCTATAGCCAAGACAGCGATGATGACACCGGTAACAGCCGATAAAAATACCGGCGGCGGCACATATGCAGTCGCAAAATCATTGGGAATGCCGACAGTTGGACTCCAAATGGGCGGCCTCTTTTTTTTGCGGTTTTTGCATTTAGAAGTAAACTGGTTTGTTGGTGAATCTGTTCTGCGCAGTCTGTTGCAGAATCCTGATGGCATGCCGCGGGAATAATATACTTTGCCGGCTAATGGATCAAGATACCATCTGCGCACAATTAAAATACCGCTAACACAGGTTTTATCTAAACCAATAATTACACCCGGAGGGGGAGTTCCTCTTGCTGTGATTCGTTTTATTACATTTGTGCCTGGAGAACCGTTGCCAAGGACTGATTGTCCGGCAAATTGCTGCAATGATGGCGCGGCTCCGGAACTAAGCGGATTTATGTTTTGCATTGCCGCTTGATTCTTGCCACGGCGCATATTGGCGCGCACTGCCGTCGGTTTCTTGGAAAACCGGATGTGATCATTCAAAATTGCGGCGCGCTGTTCACAAGCTTCGCAAGGTTCAATATGAAAAAAATTGGTAATTGCTTTGATGATATCTCCTAAACCGTAATCTTTGCGGAATAAACGGCTGGAAATAGTTATGGCGCTTCGGCGGCGCTTTATAATGCTGTATAATGTGATGATTGCGGCGCTGAGTATTGCCGCTGATAATAATAAGACCGGCATATCAATGAGCGTCTCCCTTTCAGAATTGAATCTCGCGGTCATCGGCGTAAACCATACGCCAAGGCATACGTGTAGTAAATACCTGCCCAAATGTATAACTGTCGCGGTTATCGATCGGCTCATATTCTCGTATGGCAACACGGATTCTTGCGCCGGCAGCTTCCGCTGGGACCGTTCCGGTGAATGAAACAGTCGTATCTGTGCGGCCCGAAATTTGCAGTGAACCCACTTGCTGCCAGCCAAATTCTCCCCCGATGGTGGTAAAATACTGCTCTATTGCTGCCTCTATCCGGTTCGATTGAGGTATTTTTCCTTCCACCGTTACATTCATTATCGGTCTTTTGGGAATTAAGGTAATTACTCTGTCCGGCAATACCTGAAAATAATCACTGGTAACAACACGCGAAATATGCGCGCCGCCTATTGAGTTTGGTTGAAAGCGAACCAGCGCAAAGCGAATAAAAGGAAAATAGTCGTTTGGAGCATGTACGGCAATATCAGCATACCAAACATTCCTGCTGGAATCAAACTGAACTGTATGCCCCGCTACACGAACTTGAATATCAGGTCTTTCCAGCAAAGATACCGTTTGAAAAGTTTTGGCGTCGATAAAATGAGTGTCTTGAAAAACTGCTCCAGCCTCTTGGTTTCTTATTTGATTGATTGCAAATGACTCAGTGACGCTATCCATATAAATGGGGTCTTTTCCCCAAATGGTTGAAAAGCGCAGCAACGCTTGAGGAATCTCGGCGGATGGTTGATTAAGATATACAACTCCCAACATTTCACCGTTTCCTGATTGAAACCATGGCCGCTTCAAATAAACCCGTAAAATAGATCCTCTGCGAGCGCGGCGAATCATTCCTTGTGACGCAGTTTCTTTCCACTCAAATACCGGGAGCGCTTCTGGTATATCCGGTGAAGCAGGCGCTACTGTGTTGAGAATATCTAATTGCTGTTCAGATTTTGGCGCGCTGCTTCCTGCCGCCGGCGCAATAACCGGTGTGGTGTCATTTAATGGGTAGCAGTCTTTAAAGCGCGACACTCCACTCAGTCGGTACGTTATTTTATGATATTTGGTGTCACCAATATGATGGATTGCTTCCAGTCCAATTTTGGCAAGCTCGGGGGTGTTTCCCTGCGCAGGAACCGATTGCCGGTAGTTCAGATCGATTCGCTGCTCAATGACGTGCATAGCGCGCTGCGTCTGAACTGCTCCTTGCGGGGATTTACCGTCGTCTATCAAATCGACCCATTGAGATTCCAGATCGACCTTGGTTGTGCTGCCTGTATGTACAGTGTATTCACCAATGATAAATGCTCTGGCAGATTCTGCGCCGCGCTCTGTACGAAGCTGTCCTATGTACTGCGGATCGACTATCGGCGTTCGCACTGCGTGCATCATTGTAAAAAAGTCGGATGGCGTAAATGCCCATGACGCGCCATTGAGGATAGTATTTTTAATTGCCGCCGATTGCGGGAAGGCGCTGATGCGAAGCCAGTGAGACATTATCCGCAGATGCTCTTCCTCGGTAATGGAGGAAAGCGCGGCATAATAGATTTCACCTGCGGGAATTTTCACATCAATGACAGCAACGGCGCCTTCTTGTTTTACCTCCGGCTGCACTGGCGCATGCCCAGCTGGCATACCGGTGATTTGCAGTTTATATGCCGGATAATCGGGCCATTGCAAGTTCTGGGAAATATGTAGACATCTGCCGATTACTTTGCCGTCGGTAGAACGAATCTCAATTTTTATCCCTTTCGCTAAAGGATCCGGCAAATAGGCAACGGGATACGCCGCGGCTCCGGTATATTTGATATAAAGTGTTTTAGGTTCTGCCGGATTTTTGGGGTTTGCCTGAGTAACCGCTGTAACGCCTGGAATAGGTGTAAGCACACCGTTATGCATTGCTTTTTCCAGTGTTGCCGCTTCGCGAGACGCAGTGGTATATCCATTGATATCGCTTTTCATATGGGTTGCGCCGTCAAACATGCCGTGCCATTCAGAAGTTCTTTGGGAAATTTTTGGTGGCAATATCCAGCGGATAGATTCATTGACAGATGGCGCAGTTCCGTCACCATTGCGGATAACCGGTGTGTTTACTGATTCGCCGTTTACAGGATCATTGCCCAGTACCATAATAGGCGCGCTGATAGGATCATATCTGCCAAAGGTAATTAATTCTGTGCATTCCAACGGAGTTTGCTGAAACAGTGTATCAGTTGGCGTAACGTAACTAAAACCACTGAGATCTACCATCCGCACTCGCAGCCGATAGGATCGGCCGAATCGCAGCCGTGGCAGCGATCCTTTACGTGGTTTGCGAACGAATTGCATTTCGGCGGCGGTTACAGAATCGTTATTTACCTGTACAACCGGGTTGGCGGTGTCCTTAAAATTATCATTTACTACTTTGCCGGGTCTCGTTGCGCTTAAACTCCAGCCGTCCCACAGAAATAACTGACCGGAAAATGTCAGTGAATGGGATGGATCGTTTTGTGAGCTGCCGGTTGCGGCAAACTGCATAAACCCTTCATGCTGAACGTTTTTATTTAAGGACTGGTTTCTTAAAAAACGATAATCGGTTTGCGTTTCATGTAGAGAGTGCCACTTGTGCGCTTTTTCATCCCACACATCGGCGCGGAAACCTCTTAAAATATCTTCCGCGTATATTATTGAGCTGCTATTTTGGTTATTTTGTGTGTAAACTTGCTGCTGCAGCATGCTGGCGGTTTGCAGGCGCGGCGCAATAAAATTGGCAATGAAAGAGTCATTATGGGTTAGCGCGATGCCGTGGGTTCTTATAGCCGGCAATGTTTCGCCTTGTGCGCCGCTGCCTTGAGCAGTGTTTGTTTGCGCCGCAATGCCCAGCCACTGCGAACCGCTTTGCTCAATTTTCAAAACACCGGCGATCGCGTCGGTTTGGGAAACGATAAATTGATTTTGATCATCTACTCGCAAATATCCATTACGAATGCTGCTTTCAGAAGACGATTGCGCGCGAAAGGTTGTGTTATCAAGATAATATGCGGTTTGAGTTGTGTGAATTTTAGTGGGAGTTTGCGTTTGCGCCCATTGCGGCATAACCGCAATAGTACCGGAATTTGGGGTTTGTGGCGGAATTTCTACTTCCAGTTCAATTACCAAACCTAACTCTACCAGTAATTCTGGGTGGCTGCCCAAACTTGATATGATCTGGTGAAAATCGTATTGCTGGCGAACCTGATTTAGATTTGGCAACGGCATAAAAGGGTATGGTTTAATAAAATCACGTATGTGTATCGGCAGCGTTCTTAACCCTGCCTGCTGCAAATTTACCGCTGGCGGCCGATTTGATGAAGGCAGCCCAAAACCGTCGCTTGGCATATGCAACATCAGCGGGCTGCGAAATATGCGCAGAATGGATTGTAAAATCATAAAACAGCCGCCGGCGTTTCGGCTTTGTTTTGCGATAGATTTGGGGTCTAGATGTATTCTGCCATCGGTGCGCAGACTTGAAGGAATGCCGGCTTTGCGAAGTTTACTGCGCCGAGCAGCGGGAGAGTTGGCGCTGTATTTTGGCGAAATTACAGTATCCGAAAATTTATTTTGCGATGCCGCGCTTGTCGCTGACTGCCCGGCTGTTCCTGTTCCCGCTGGCGGTGGCTGCGGCGCAGGAGGGTTTTTAGCTGCCGGAAATCCCGCAGGTCCGGTAGGTATAATTGGCTGAACGGTTTGCGGTTGAATATGGCCGATTATTTTTGCTATGCCGGGGTGAGCAATAATTTGTTCAGGGGGAATGGGGTTGCCGCCAAATTGCACAATCAAGTCGCTGTATATTTTTTGCAATGTGTGGTGGCTTTCCCATGATGGCGCAACATTCAATGCCGCTGCGCTTAAATTATCTGCTGTATATGGAGTAACGGCCACATCAGGCGCAAAAATTGCTCTCCATAGCTCGGAATGCGGCATTGCTGCCCCGGTTACTTTTGCTTGGGTGGATGGCGCATTATTTAGTGAAACAAAAAACGCCAGTGATTTTGCTTTAGTCGGCCAGTCAACAAAATCCGGATAGTTTGACAATGTAAACCCGGTGTTGATAAACCCGGTGTTATGTATGAGCGGCTGGATTTGGCTTTCCTCTAAACGCGGCGCTAAAAATGCCGCCAATTTTAAAACTCTTTGATTTCCCGACTGCCGAACCGATCTTGGCAACGCCGTCCAGATCAATGTTTGCTGTAACATATATCAATCACTTTCTTTGCAGATATGCAGATTCGACAAATTATTATGGATACAAGAAAATTTTTGGCGATCCGGTCATTGCTCGGCATGACTATGCTGCATATGGACCACATCCGCAAGAAATTTCTTGCGCCAGAATGGCTGCCGCAAGATTATAGTGAATCGTCGGCAAAAGCGTCGCAATACTCGCTCCAAACACTGGGAGTAAGCGCTTGCGCAAAAGTTGGGTCAGAGCCTTTGATAGATTTGTGCATATGAATTGATACCGTTTTACTGAAGAATAAAATGTTTATGCTTACAGAAACGGATGCGTCGCCTTCCAACGCGCCCGATTGGGAGTTGTAAGATAACCCCAAGTAAAAATTAACCGAAATAGAGATTAATACTAAAACATCTAATTCTCCGGTAGCGGAAAGAAAAGCGGTTACGGTTATTCCGTTTGTTCTGCCGCCTGTTACCTGCAGTCCGCCCATAATTGAAACTGAGCCAGACGCTACGCCTAAGTCGATGGCGACCATTGCGCCAAATTCAAGCGCCAGCACAATATTTTCTATTCCTTGGGAGGAAAGCAATAAACTGAAGTAGCCACCGCCGCCAATACCGATGACGGTTAACGCAAATGGATCAGATTTATCGGCAAAATCAAATTCCAAAGTAGGTGGATCCCCAAAGAAGCTGAGCTGGAACATGGTCTTGAACTTGATATGTTGCAGATCGAAAACGCCGACACCAACATCGGGCAGTGAAAGCGCCAAGCCTAAAGCAATGCCTTGCGGTGTTATGTCGGTTGTTATACCGGTTCCACCAAATAAATCTGCCGGAAGCGATTCAATAATTTTTTCGATGTATTTCAAAAATCCCGAATATTGAATATCGCCTAGTTTTACTTGGAACGTTGGTTTAGATCCATTTTGTGATTCAAATGTCAGTGATTTAAAATTTAATTGCAGTCCGGTGTTATCGCTGGCAATGTCGCTTGCAGATGGCAGCGCCAAACCGAAATCAGAAATAACGCCTTTTGTAGAACTTTGCCGGTTGGGGCTAAGCGGCTGTGTTATGGTTGTTGTAATGCCAAACGCTGAGCCGTTATTCACAAATATCCATGAAGCTCCGCCGGATTGCGGCGCCCCAGTAACGATAGATTTTGTTGACCAGCTGAATACCGCTTGATTTTTATCTCCTTTAAATGCAGGCAGTTCCTGAAAATTCGGATCACTTAATCCAGAAAATGTTATCGGCCCCAGTAAATCCGAGAGCTTTATCGAGCCGAAAATATTGAAGTTGAAGTTTTTAAACAGATCGGCCGGGTTGAAATATCCGCTTGCGATATCTTGTGCGGCTTGTTGCGCTACGGGCAGCGCAATCGGACCTAAAACGCGGGAGAACCCGCTGATGGGTATAGCAGGAGCCAGCAACCCTCCGCCGGATGTGTTATCGGGGAAAGAAAGCTGTTCGGCCTGTTGTCCGGAAGAGCTAAGAATGCGCAGAAATACGTCACCGGAATTAGATCCTGACTGCAGATACGATTGATCCCATGTTGTGGTTAAAACAGGGCTTTGGCCGTGCAGCATATTGACTACGGTGTGAAATACTTGAGCTGCCGCCATATTTGGGCGATATGGCGAAGAATCGGTTGCGGCGCCGAATGTAACAGCGGCAGTTTTTAATTTACCGGAACCGCCATTTTGCTGATTAGTCGGAGTAAACGCTACTTCAACATTATCAAAATCGGTTGCGGTGTTTCTTTCATCTTTGGAGTATGCTTGAATTACTTGGTTTACTGCGGCAGCGCCGGTGTCGGTAATGTTTTTATCCATAAATATGAGCGGCGCGCTGAATTCGATAAGATTTCCCTCATAGTCTGTGCCTTCTAAGTGGAACAGAAAGTTTTCGGCCGAAGAGCCGTCTTCGCTGACACAAATAATCCAAAATGCGCCGGTTGTCGGGTCGGTGGTTGAAGGTGTAATGATACTCAGTGGGGAAACCAGATCATGAGTAACTAATGACTTTATTTTTATTTGGGTAAATGGAAAATCTCTTGTCGCATAGGTTTTTACCGGTTCGCGCACCACAATAAATT
>JAKAOI010000092.1 GCA_021812265.1 Chloroflexota bacterium
TGTACAGCTCCTTTTGGGCGATTTTAATGTGTTCCTAAATAAGCTTTTCCGCTTGTATCAAAAACCTTTCATCGGCAGTTCAAGCGGATATAACTTCAGGACTTTTGCTGCAGCATGGAACATTGGGGATGTACAAGGGGCGCCGCCCCTTGTACGGGGTTCTGGGGTCTCCCCAGACCTCCCTTTGTTGCAGGTTGCAGATACGAGAACCATGCGCTTCTCTTTCAAGCGAAAGTCCTAAACACTTATGAATGGTTTGGTGTAACGGTTTGTTGCATAGTGATTGAACTGAAAATATCATTAATGGTTTGCAGCACCCAAAGTCCGTCTTCTCCGGTAATTTCTGGAGGAGTGTTTTGTTCAACCGACTCAATAAAATGCTCTAGCTCAAGCCGAAGCGGCTCAGCGTGCATAACTTTCAGGCGAGTCATCGTCCCCTCACTCACCCCTTTTATAGCCTTTAACGGTTCCCAGTCGATTGGGTAAGCGTCGTTTTCGTAGAAATATAACTCCTGAGTAAGATAATTGACAACAAACATGCCATGTTCACCCAACGCGCGTAATTCGCGAACTTTTGTTGGTGTCAGCCAGTTAATTTCCATGGTTGCAAGAATATCATTTGTCATACGTAATGTTACATGCAATCCATCTTCATGGTCTCGGTGAATGCGCTGCAGCGGTTCGGCGTATAATCGCTGTATTGAAGATCCCGCAACAAATTTGATAATATCAAGGTCGTGCGGCGCTAGATCCAGTGTAACGCCAACATCATTGATGCGCGCTGGAAATGGGCCAATGCGTTTCGTATGAATGGTGAAAATAGAGCCAAGTTCATGCGCGCTCAGCCGGCGTTTTAACTCACGGACCGCTGGATTAAAGCGTTCCACATGCCCTACAGTAAGCAGCACGTTTTGTTTTTTCGCCATCTCTATAAGCTGAGACGCTTGTTCAATGGTGGCCGCAATGGGCTTTTCAACAAGCACATGAATGCCTCGTTGCATCGCGTTTACAGCGGTGTCAAAATGAAGCACTGTTGGGGTTGCAATGATGACGCAATCCGGTTTTTCATTATCAAACAGTTCTTCATAATGTGCGTAGCCATGTATTGAATATTGATTCATGGCGCGCAGCCGGTTTGTTTCAAATGGATCGGCGACACCGGCAATAATGACTTTTTGTTCTCCGATTGCCTTTAATGTGCGCAAATGATTGGATCCCATTACGCCGGCGCCGATGACGGCGGCTTTAATAGTCATATAACATGCTCCGAATATCAAAATTAAAATATGGTAGTACTCTGGAATTGAGTATGGATAGTATTCGCAGTGATGCAAGCGAGAAGTTGATATCTTCGATAAGATTTGCATTGCCAATAAAAATGAACGGGGCGTATTTTCTCTATGCATCCCTATCATAGTATCACGCTTTTACCGATATGGCTGAAAAAATGAATGGAGTTTTGGCTAAATCGCTTGAATAAGTATGGTTCTCTGCTACAAAAGTCCGATATTTGCGTTGAATAGCCGGTGTGGAAATGAATTGGCGCTATGTAGTCTAATTAAGAACAGAAAGCAGAAGATACGTGTGTCATAGAAGACAAATCAGATTTTCAAGAAAGGCTTTGTTATGGCGTATCAAGGTAATTCAGGAGTAAATGGCGCGTTCGGTTCACGCGCAACTATTGCAAGCGCAGATGGCGCGTGTGTGTATTATGATCTGCATGCGCTGGAAAAACAGGGATTCATGCAATTATCGGCGGTTCCTGTAACTGTGCGGATTTTTCTGGAAAATGCTTTGCGGTTCAGCGGCGCAGCCGGGGCCGGTGGCGCAGAAATTATAACTGAGGCAGAAGTTGCCAATTTGGCAAAATGGCGTCCTAATGGTCCGATTGGTGAAGAATTTGCCTTTATGCCTGCAAGAGTGCTGCTTCAAGATTTTACCGGCGTTCCGTGTGTGGTAGATTTGGCGGCAATGCGCGACGCCGTGGCGGAACTGAAGGGGAATCCGAAAGTGATTAACCCATTGGCTCCGGTTGATTTGGTGATTGATCATTCAGTTCAGGTTGATTATTTTGGCGCAAATACAGCGCTGGAACAAAATGTTGAACGCGAATATGAGCGCAACAGTGAGCGGTATACTTTGCTGAGATGGGCGCAAGGCGCGTTTGAAAACTTTAGCATTGTTCCTCCAGGCTCCGGCATTTGCCACCAAGTAAACTTGGAATATTTAGCAAAAGTTGTGCAAACACGCATGGTCAACAACGAATTGACCGCGTTTCCTGATACGGTTGTAGGCACAGATTCTCATACACCTATGGTAAATGGTTTAGGTGTTTTAGGTTGGGGTGTCGGTGGTATCGAGGCAGAAGGAGTAATGCTTGGTCAGCCAATTTATTTGTTAACACCTGTGGTTGTTGGTATGCGCTTAACCGGAAAACTTCCCGAAGGAACTACCGCTACCGATTTGGTGCTGACTGTAACCCAAATGCTGCGCAAACATGGCGTTGTCAATAAATTCGTGGAATTTTCCGGCCCCGGCTTAAGTTCTCTTCCGTTGCCGGATCGCGCAACTATTTCTAATATGTCGCCGGAATTTGGCGCTACCGCTACCCTATTTCCTGTAGACGCTGAAACACTGCGCTACATGCGCGCCACCGGCCGTTCCGCATCTCAGGTAGACTTGACAGAGCGCTATATGAAAACACAAGGGTTGTTCAGAACCGACGATACACCGGATCCGCAGTTTGATGAAAAATTGGAGCTGGATTTGTCTACGGTTACACCCAGTTTAGCCGGACCGTCCCGACCTGAAGGCAGGGTAGAGTTAGGCCAGACCAAAGCCAATTTCTATAATGCTTTTTCACAAAAAATGACTTCGCCCGACGCAAAAAAAACCGTTCATGTGGCGCTGGAAGACAATGAAGCTGAAATTACTAACGGTTCGGTGGTAATAGCGGCTATTACCAGCTGCACCAACACATCAAATCCTTCTGTAATGATAGGCGCGGGTTTGCTGGCAAAACATGCGGTTGAACGTGGTTTGAGCCGAAAAGTTTCGGTAAAAACCAGTTTAGCTCCGGGGTCTAGAGTCGTTACTGAATATCTGGAAAAAGCCGGGTTAACGCCATATTTAGAAGCGCTTGGCTTCCACACTGTTGGGTATGGCTGCACAACATGTATTGGAAATAGCGGACCACTGCCGGGGCCAATTTCAGAAGCAGTAAAGGAAAATGACCTTGTAGTGGCGGCAGTATTAAGCGGCAACCGCAATTTTGAAGCGCGGGTTCATGGTGAAGTGCGCGCAAACTATTTGGCGTCTCCTCCGCTTGTGATTGCCTTTGCCTTAGCCGGATCTATCGATATGGATTTGCAGAATGAACCGATTGGGTACGACCCGAATGGCAACCCGGTATATCTGCGAGATATTTGGCCGTCTTCGCAGGAAGTGCAAAACACGATGCAGCAAGCTATTTCACCGGAACAATACGAACACGAATACAGCCATATTTTTGATGGTGATGCTCGCTGGCAGAAATTACCTGCGCCATCCGGCGAATTATTTAGTTGGGATCCCGAATCCACATATGTTCGCCGTCCGCCATTTTTTGAGAATCTCGCTCCGGAACCGTCCCCAATAACGGATATTTCCGGCGCGCGGGTATTGGCGGTTTTAGGTGACGCAATTACAACCGACCATATTTCTCCTGCCGGCTCCATTCGCGCCGATAGCCCGGCCGGTAAATATTTAGAAGCGCATTTGGTACAGGTTCGCGATTTCAATTCTTATGGATCGCGCCGCGGCAACCACGAAGTGATGATTCGCGGCACGTTTGCAAATATTCGCATAAAAAATGCGTTGGCCGAAGGTAAAGAAGGCTTTTGGACAAAATATTTGCCCACAGGTGAAATTACAACAATGTATGACGCTTCTGTTAGGTATATCGCCGAAGGGATACCATTAATGGTGCTGGCCGGTCGGGAATATGGCAATGGCAGCTCCAGAGACTGGGCCGGCAAAGGCACAATGCTTTTGGGCGTAAAAGCAGTTTTGGCGGAATCGTTCGAGCGTATTCATCGCAGTAATCTTGTAGGTATGGGAGTTGTTCCGCTGCAATTTAAAGCCGGGGAAAATCGCGCAACATACCAACTGGATGGCTCTGAGGTGTTTTCGGTGACGGGGCTGGCCGAAAATCTGACTCCACGGAAAGAGGCGTTGGTTACCGCGCAGCGCGCTGATGGCTCCTCTGTGCAGTTTAAGGCTATTATTCGGCTGGATAGCAGCATTGAAATTGCTTATTATCACCACGGTGGTATTCTGCAATATGTGCTTCGCCAGTTAACAGATTAACTATATCAGGACTTTCGCTTCAGCAGGGAAAACCGGGGAGATGTATAAGGGGCGACTGCCCCTTATACAGTGTTCTGGGGTGTCCCCAGCCCCCTTCTGCTTCAAATACGAGAAACATATGCTGTTCTTTCAAGCGAAAGTCTTATATATTTTGTAATTTGCAGCCTCTATACTAAGGTAATGCAGTTATGATATATCCAGGAAACAAGCAGCGCAAATGGTTTTGTCTTTTGCGCTGCTTTTGTGTTCTGCGGTGTTGCATTCTTACTGGGGCGTGTATTTAAGCTTGTTTTAGCGGAAATATCCCCATGTTCTTGCGTATTCTATCTTTTGCCGGTTTGTATATCTTGTTAAACTATGGTATAATCTTAACAGTATATGCCATAGTTTAGTCACTATAGTATAGAATCTTTTGCAAAAAATTATTTTCGCGGCGGGAGCTCGTTTGGGCTGAGAGGGCATGCATGTGCCGACCGTAGAACCTGATCCGGATAATGCCGGCGCAGGAACGTGTGTTTATACCTCTTCGGCGTTTTCCCGCTTGTAATGGGAAAGCGTTTTTTTTTGCGCTGTTTTTTTAATAATGGATCTTTCGCTTTAGCATGGAAAATCGGAGATGTACAAGGGGCGCCGCTTCTTGTATGGGATTCTGGGGTGTCCTCAGACCTCCCTTTGTTTCAGATACGAGAAGCATGTGTTTCTCTTTTAAGCAAAAATCCTAAATATATTGGGTTTAGGGAAATGAACGCTGAAACACAAACCTATGCGCTAGAGGCGCGCAATATTTATCAAAGTTACCAAACCAGCGCGGGAATGCGTGTAAACGCTTTACAATCGGTGTCGTTTGGTGTGTATCCGGGAGAATTCGTCAGTATCATCGGGCCGAGCGGCGCCGGAAAATCGACATTGTTGGGTTTGCTTGCGGGGTTGGAGTCGCAAACTTCCGGAGAAATTTTCCTGCAGAATCGGCAGGTTTCGGCGCGGCAGCGGCTGGGTAATGTCGGGTATATGCCTCAAAAAGACGCTTTGGCTCCATGGCGCACCGCGATTGATAACGCCATTGCCGGACTGGAAGTACAAGGAACGCCGCGCAAAGAGGCAAAAACGCAGGCGATGGAGCTGTTTCGTCGCATGGGACTGGAAGATTTCGCGCGAACATATCCTTATGCGTTATCAGGCGGAATGCGCCAGCGGGTTGCTTTGGCGCGCTCTGCGCTGGCGGCGGGCGATCTTTTACTGCTGGATGAACCCTTCGGCGCGTTAGACGCTTTAACACGCAGTGATATGCATAAATGGATTCTGGAAGTTTGGCAAAGTATGCGCAAAACTATTCTGTTGGTAACGCACGATATTCAAGAAGCGCTGGTGGTGTCGGATCGGATTTTGGTGATGAGCGCACGGCCCGGAACTATGAATGCGGAATTACAGGTAGATTTGCCTCGCCCCCGAACAATAGAAATACAATCGGGGCGCGCGTTTAACGCGATGCGGGAACAGTTGGCAAAAAAACTGGAGACAACGGTATGACAGCGGAATTGTATAAAACGCAGCATAAAGCGCAGCTGCTCGGAAATAGAATATACTCAGTGGGTTTACGTGTTGTTGCGCCGGCTTTTACCTTGCTGATATTATTTGCTATTTGGCAGGGATATGCGGTGTGGGGTGGGGTGAACCCAATAATACTGCCATCACCGATACATGTGTTTCAAGTTACAGCGGAAAATTGGCATAATTTGCGCCTTGCCATCGACACCACCTTATATGAAACTGCAATTGGCTTCGGCTGGGCGCTGCTGTTTGGCGCTGCAAGCGCTATGTTGCTGGATCTTGTTCCCGCGCTGCGGCGGGGACTATATCCAATTTTTGTTGCGTCACAAAGCATACCTATTGTTGCTATTGCGCCGCTGTTGCAGCTTTGGTTTGGTGTGGGCCTTAGCGCCAAGGTAATTGTAATCGTGCTTAGCTGCTTTTTTCCGGTTACTGTTGCGGGATTAGATGGCTTGCGCGCCAGCGATCCGGACCTCATCAGGTTATATCGCACATTTGGGGCTGGGCGCTGGCGGATTTTTCGTTCGGTTCGCTTACCCGGCGCGCTGCCATCTTTTTTTTCGGGGATACGGATTGCCATCAGCTATTCGGTTATTGGCGCAATTTTTAGCGAATATATCGGCTCTACTCAAGGTTTAGGTGTGTATATGCTGGATAGTCAGCACGCTTTCCGAATCGATTTGGTTATTGGCGCTGTGCTGGTTACAGCGTTGATTAGTGTGGCGTTATTTGTTTCGGTAATGGGTATTGAACGGCTGGCGTCTCCATGGTTTTTTGCAGAACGTCGCAGCAAAGGCATAGCAGAATAATGCAAGTTTTCAGATAAAATTCAATGGCAAAGGAGGGGTCCGAATTTAGTATATGCGTGTGTGCGGTATGTCGCCTGATGCGCTGTAAGATGATGTTTGATCTGCCGGTTTAATCAACATAAGACTTTCGCTTGAAAGAGAAACACATGCTTCTCGTATCTGCAACAAAGGGAGGTCTGGGGACACCCCAGAACCCTGTACAAGAAAGAGGCTCCGCCCCTTGTACACCCGATGTTCCATGTTGCGGCGAAAGTCCTGCAACAATAGTGTTGGCTGGATTTACCGGCGTACCTGCAACGCTATGTGACGCGATGCGCCGTTATAGTTTCTGCTTTGACAGAAAATAAAGATTGAGTGTTTGGAAATTTTAAAGAGAGCTGAATTGAGGAGGGTTATTGTAATGAATACGGTAACGATTGCGCTGGATTGGGCAGTGAATGCAAACCATTCCGGGTTATTCAGCGCTATTGCGCAAGAATATATGTCAGATGAACAGATAAACGCAGTGATTATTCCGCCGCGCAAAGAGCAGTTCGTCACACAACTCATTGCCAGCGGCGAGGCAGATTTTGCGTTTGCGTTTGCGGGGACAACAGCAATTGAACGCAGCGCCGGAACCAAGCTGATATCTGTCGCTGCGATTATGCCTAAACATAATTCTTCATTAGTGGCGCTGAAATCATCCGGTATAACACGGCCGGCAGATCTGCAAAATAAACGATATGCTGGGTTTGGCCATAATGTGTTTGAAGAAACGGTTATTGCCGCAATGATGCATAATGATGGCATAAAATCTCCCAAAATAGCGTTTTCACTCGTGCGGTTTGCGTCATTTGATGTTCTTCGCAGCAATAAAGCAGACTTTTTGTGGATATATGATGGTATAGAAGGCGCTGAAGCAATATCGGATGACAGAGATATCATCCTGTTTGCGCCAAATGATTATGGTGTTCCGAATTACTATGCTCCTAACCTCATTTGCCGGGAAGATTATCTGCAAAACAGCGAAAATTTTGCAACAGCTAAGCGATTTATGCGCGCATTGCGCCGCGGATATCTTTTTGCCGCAAACCGGAC
>JAKAOI010000093.1 GCA_021812265.1 Chloroflexota bacterium
CAAAACTTGATGATATTCCTGCAACACCGCCGAATATTCTTCATCACTTACAATACCGGCTTGCGCATAAAAAGGCTTCATCGCCGTCACTAACGCTTCAAGGTTTGCCGCCATTAATCCGCCATCTTCTCCAACAGCGTACCCTGTTGGAATATCAATTTTATAAAAATGAATATTGATAAGTCCACTGCGCGCCATCCGCTCCGCTAAATGTTCTCCTGCCAATAAATCAATGCCGTGTGACACCAAAACCTGCTTCCCCCAAGCGCTCAATTTTTGCGCTACGGGATGATGTATAGGTATGACAATACCATTAACATCCACCAATTCTACCCAGCCACCCGGTGTCGTCATTTCAACCAGTGACTGAACCGCAGTGTCCCATTTCTGCTCCGGCATTCCTGCCATCATCAGCCGCATATGAGTAAAATCAAAGAGATTATGCCATTGATTTAATACACCATCAGTAATATCTCCCTTCAGTACGGTATAGTTATCAGGTTTTATCCCTTCGGTTCCCAAAATAGCGATATTATTTGTCTCAGGTGGATGAATATCTACCCCATATACATTGGCGTTGGGGAACTGCCGAGACAGTTCGGCGCCCCAACGTCCTGTGCCGCACGCAACATCTAAGATAGTGCGCGGGTTGGTAACAGGCGCCAAAAAATTGCCCCGCAAATATTTGCGCAGCATAAAGTGCTGCATATCCAATCGCTGATCTTCTTTCCAATCTTTAGGCAGCGAGTAAGTAGCCTCTGACAGATACACACGATTGTTTAACGTAAATACTTCAGGGGTAAGCGCTTGGGGAGTTGTAAAGTTCTCTTGCTTGCGGGAACTCCTTGTAAACCAGCGCATAATGTTCATGAAATTTCTCCTTTTAACATAAATAAAGCGCCAAGAGAATCGATAAGGTTAGAAGGATTTTTCTTGCAAACGCTGAAAAATCCTTCAGAAATATATGACCAGCGTTCTATTTACAAGGATACATGCAAGTAAAGTATTTGGCAAGAAGCAATAATGGCAGAGACCTGGCATAAGCAAAGAATATAGCAGAGGCGTAGGAGGCAGAGAGCCTCCTGACGGGACTTGGGGCGTCCCCAAACTCCCCTTATTCCTTTTTCATGTTCAGGTCTATCATAAAGCAGCAGTTGCTCTTGCTGTGAGATTTGAGGACGCCTCTGCAATTTTTTTGGCAGAAAAGGCGCGTGTGGATTGGCGGCAGATACATATATCCGACGCCATAGTCATTGGACAGCTAACAATTAACCGAGGGATTATCAAATCGCTGAAGATTAAATGTATAGTAATTATTCAGCAATTTTGCGCCGTATCGGCCATTTATTGCGTAGTGGTCTGCGTCCCATGGAGACGCTCCCAACGCCAGCATCTGCGCTACTGGCCCCGAATAATACGCCGCCGACACACCGACATAGTAACCCATTTTAGAAAAAGTTACATAGTAAAAAACACCTTGCGCAGGAGTATACGCATACGCAAACGCTGTAGGAGAACCGGCAACCGGCAGCCCGGCAATCCACGGATACCCGCTTAACGCCGATGTATTCCCAAAATTGTATCCGGTATACGTCGGCATAGTCCAGCCGTCTTCAATTCCCCATTGTGATAAAATCACCGACACATACCACGGACGCATGCCGGCCTGTTCTTGATCTTGCTGCGCCATCCGCGCATACGGCAAAGCCGCGCAAATAAAATTCCACACACCGGAAACAACCGGATGCGGCGCATAATATGGCTGAACCGATTTAATTGGCGCAGGCGCTGATGTAGCGGTAGGAGTGGGTGGCGTAAACTGCGCTACGCCGGCCATCCAATGGGAAAGAGGATCTGCCCGGACCATGGTTAACGGCGTAAGTGTTATTGTCAAAACAATCAATACACCAATCAGCCCGGTGATTACAAAGCTGTGCGCGCGCGCTTTCGCTTTAGGGCTGAGGCTTGGTGTAACGATAGGATGAGTTATGGGTTTAGCGGCGCCGCGAATAATAACGGGAAGTATATTTGTCGTCTCATTGGAAACTTGCGAAGGGACATTCAGCATAATTTCTGCCGGCATAGCGGGCAAGCGCCTGACCGGCGGATATTTTAAACCGCTTTGCGGAAATAATGTTTCGGTATCTGCTTGATCTTGGCTGGGCTTATTTCCCGGCCAAGATTCAGATGGATGAATCTTTGGCGGAACGGCTCCGGGACGGACAACAGCAGATTTCATTGTATCTGAAGTATCTGCGTTTTCCGCAGGAACACGCGCAAATTTTATCTTGCTTATTTTCTTTGTTCCGCCAAAGGAAGCAGATTTTTCGGACGCTGCATTACTGCTTGCGCCGGCGCTGTTCCGCTGAGTTTGCGAATATATCCCCAGCGAAGCCGGATTTTGCGGCTGATTTTGTGATGATTGCAAATGTTTGGGAATATTATTATCTTGAGAAGACATATTTAAGGATCATTCCTTGAAAGAAAGTTAGTATCCATTTTATAGCATATAATGAAGCTTTTGTCACACAACCAGAAATTATGGTTATACAAACTTCATTTGACTTGTGAACCTGCGCAAAAGATGTGCCACGCTGCCGCTCTTATTTGCGCTATCTTGTATAAAAATTCCCACACAACATATAATTTGAAATGACACATTGTTTTCGCGGCGCTACGCTGCGCCGAATAAAAGCGCTGCGGCAAACACCAACGCGCCGCCGCCCACCACTTGCGCTATGGAGATCATCCAGCTCGCCCCGAAGTAACGATGCCGAATAGCCGCAATAGCAATAAGCTCAACCGCAACAACACTATAAGCGACAGGCAAAGCAATAGCAAGGTTAGAAATTAAAAAAGGCAAGGTATGCAAAGAACCGCCAAAAAAGGTCATTATGCCGGTTACCGAACCGCGCAAGGCTGGATTGCCTCTGCCGGTAAGCACACCGTCATCCGATAACGCTTCGGAAAAAGCCATGCTGATTCCCGCTCCGGTTGCGGAAGCCATACCCACTAAAAAAGCCGTGAATGGCCGATGCGTTACAAACGCGGTAGCAAAAATAGGCGCTAAAGTAGAAACCGAGCCATCCATTAAACCCGCTAAACCGGGCTGAACAATCTGCAAAACAAAATTTTTATCGTGCCCTATACTTGTTTGCTGCCTAAGCTGAGCAACTGCGCCATTTTTGGAAAATATGGGAAACCCAAACATGGCGAATATACGACTGATAACATCATTCTTTTTCATACGTTTGCTATACTCCTATGGAATCTCATAATTGAGTGATTTATTTTTTTATTTGGTTGAACGTATCGCGGCATACGGGACAATATCCGTAATATTGCTCGGAATGTGAAATGATTTTAAATCCGTCCATTTCTTCCGGAGCCGACAGCAGCGCAGGTTTCGACTGCGAGTCAACTACCTTGTGGCATATAAGGCAGACCAGCTCTACATGCGGCTCTACAAACGGATCGTAATGAATACTGCCATCGCCGTTATCAATGCGGCGTATATCGCCCCATGAAGCCAATTCATTTAAAGTGTTATACAAAGTTGTTAACGAGAGTGTCGGAGACCCCTGCTTTAATTTTTGATATAACTCTTCTGCAGTGGGATGCGTTCGATTATTGTACAGCGTCTGCCATATCAATAATCGCTGCGCAGTTACTTTTCCGCCGTTGTTTCGCACTTGCTCTGTTAGCTCTTCTATCGTGCGCATACTAACCTCCTGCTTGTTTATAATCATTGTTTATTTATATTGAATGCTTATTTATAATCATTACTTACTTATAATTATTATAAAATAAAAACCTCTTTAATTTCAATAGCTAAAAAGATATAAACCAAAATATGCCCATTCGTCCTTTTTCAGCCAAAAAGGCAATATTTATATACAAGTTCTTCCAAAATAAACCGATAGTATCCTTATAAAGCTTGAACGTTTGGTTAGTAGACAAATATTTATTGCGGCATATATTTTCTCAATAAAACCCAATGAGGTATGTTGCTTATGTGGTATCAAATTGCTAATTACGCCTATATTTTCTTAACCGAATATAATTCAATGTTGCATATATTACTCATCGCCATATTAGGTATTATCGGTATACGTTTTATGTATACTGTTATACAAACCATTTTTGAGGAACGCGAAAGTTCTTGGCAGGTAAATCACTGGTGGGAAAAAGAAAAAGAGAAGGAGAAAGAGAAGGAAAAAGAGAAAGAGCAGCGAAAAAATGAACGTATTATTACCGAAGTAAAAAACACGGAAACAGCCAAAAGTGGATAACCCAACGCCAATGATGTACAATAAAGATAATAAAATTGATGTTTCTCGCAGAAGAGAGGGTATTCGTTCGTTGTCTAAGAATGTTGCGTTTTGCTGGGCGCTGCACCAGCATCAACCGGTTGGTAATTTCCCGTGGGTGTTTGAGCAAGTTTATAACGTCTGCTATCGCCCTCTCATCGATGCGCTGCAGCGCCATCCGCGAATACGGGTTACAATGCACTATAGCGGCCCCCTACTCGATTGGCTCATTACGGAACATCCCGACTATATCAACGATTTAGCTGTTTTGGCCCGCAGCGGTCAGATAGAAATGATGACCGGCGGCTATTACGAACCCATCTTACCAATTATCCCAGAGCAAGACCAGATCGGTCAAATTCAAAAAATGACTTCGGCCATCCGACGCTATTTTGGGGTTGCGCCAAAAGGACTTTGGCTGGCAGAACGTGTTTGGGAGCCGTCGCTGCCAACATCGCTGGCGCGGGCAGGTGTGCAATATACCATTTTAGATGACACCCATTTTTTGCTGGCCGGAGTCGATCCACAAAATTTAACCGGCTATTATCTAACAGAAGATTTAGGCTATTCCGTTGCCGTTGCCCCGAATCCAAAATTGATTCGAGAGTTGATTCCTTGGCGT
This sequence comes from Chloroflexota bacterium, assembly GCA_021812265.1. GTDB lineage: Bacteria > Chloroflexota > Ktedonobacteria > Ktedonobacterales > JACDGC01 > JAJYBV01. The sequence continues at coordinate 4,933 of JAKAOI010000093.1, forward strand.
TCTGTTGAAGAAATTGAGGAATTTTTTCTGAAAGAAGCCGCAATCTCGCGCGAAGCTCCTTTACTGCTTACATTAGCCGATGACGGAGAAAAATTTGGCTCTTGGCCGGGCACATATGAATATATCTGGCAAAACGGCTATATGGAACGCTTTCTTTCCATGCTGGAACGCCATTTAGATGTTATTGAAGTGATCCCCATGGGAGAATATATTGAAAAATATCAGCCAATCGGCCGCATTTATATCCCCACGGCTACCTATTCCGAAATGATGGAATGGGCGCTGCCAACCGACCGCCAGTTAGCGTTTATTCAGGCAAAATCGGCGCTTGAAGCCAATTCGGATGCCGTGGCGCTTAGTTTTATGCGCGGCGCCGGCTGGCGTAATTTTGCCGCCAAGTATCCCGAGGCAAACAATTTTCATAAAAAAATGCTGCGCGTGCACAATAAAATTAAAAATTCCGCCGCATTGCTCGGCCCGGTTAAATATCAGGAAGCGCTGGACCTCGTTTGGAAGGCGCAATGCAACTGCGGCTATTGGCACGGCGTTTTCGGCGGGCTGTATCTTTCAGATATCCGTTCCGCCATTTATCAAAATTTAGTTCACGCAGAAAGCATAGCCGATAATATTTTGCCACCAAATGAACAGGCAGTTACTCTTATTGATTTTGACTGCGATGGCAATAAGGAAATGCTGATAGAATGCCAGCCGTTCAATTACTATTTCGCGCCGCACGATGGCGGCACATTATTTGAATGGGATTGGAAAGAAACACCCTTTAATGTCATTGATACACTGGCGCGCCGTCCCGAAGCCTATCACAACAAATTGCGCAGCGGCAACATTAAAGTTATTTCGCCCAACGCTCTGCGTGATGAACAGGAAACACGCCCCGAATCTGAAACAACTCCGCAGGAAGAACATGTTGAGTCTATCCATGAACTGGTTATTGCCAAAGAATATGGTTTGGAAGACCTGCTGATATACGACCAAACTCGAAAATCAACGTTCCGCGACCATTTTTACCCTAAAAACACTTCGTTTGCCGATGTGTATACAGGTAACGCGCAAGAATTGGGAGATTTTGCGGCAGGCGCATATCGGCACCAAATTGAAGGGCTTGGCTCCAGCGCATTTCATCTCGATTTATGGCGCGACAGCTTTGTGGAAACGGATTCGGGTCCGGCGCCAATGCGTGTGCGAAAGATTATGATAATCCCCGCAAATCTATCAGAAATTAGAGTTACCTACACCTTAATCAATACCGGAGCCAAACCGGTTACAGCGCGGTTTGGTGTTGAAACAAACTGGGGACTTCTTGGCGGCGGCGCAAATCCGCTGGCTTACTACTTGCTGAATGGCGCAAAACCAGAGAAAAATTTTGCGCTGGATAGCAAAGGAACAGAGTTTGGTGTAAGTGAAATTGCCTTACTCAATGAATTTGTTAATATAAAAGTCGCTTTAAGTTGCGACGCCCCCGCTGATGTGTGGCGCTTTCCCATTGAAACCGTTTCAAATTCTGAATCAGGATTTGAACGCACTTATCAATGCTCCTGCGTGCTATTTAACTGGCCAATCGATTTGCAGCCATCTGACCGCTGGAGCGTAACCCTAAAAGCCGGAATAGCAAACACGCGAAGCAACTAATCTAATCTGCAGTCACTATGCCAATATGCTTGCGGCAAACTAAATTTTTTGCCGCAGATGTTGCGTGTAACAAGGATATAATTTTTCTTATCTTTTGTGTATTATTGCCACATTCTATACAATTAGGACTTCCACTTGAAAGAGAAGCGCATGGTTCTCGTATCTGCAACAAAGGGAGGTCTGGGATCCCTTGTACATCCCCGATTTTCCATGCTGCAGCGAAAGTCCTGAAAATAAAACTGAAGACTGCGCATAGCAAAATGTAACCCATATGTCTATTTCTGATGATTGTGTATGTCTTATACCATGTTCAGCGTCATGTTGTCTTCCTGCATTTGCTTGGCTCATAACTTGGCAAAGCGCGCAACGCAGATTTTTATACTTAGGGCTTTCGTTTGAAAGAGAAGCGTATGGTTCTCGTATCTGCAACAAAGGGAGGTCTGGGATCCCTTGTACATCCCCGATTTTCCATGCTGCAGCGAAAGTCCTGATACTATTATTTTAGGATTCATATATGAAAATACTACGGATACAGTCTTCCTTATTTCGCTCCATCACCGGACTGGTTCTTTTCCTGTTTCTATCAGTGTCATTTTCCAACTGCGCTTCAGCTTCCGTAACACAAACCGTCACAAAAACACCCACGCTGCGCCCCACATTTACAGCTGCGGCGACAGCGCCGGCAGCGCAGTTAACCGTAGATCAATCCATCCGCGCATATATCAATTCCATGTCGCTCAACGCCAAAATCGGTCAACTGCTCGTTCTTCAGTTCATCACCGAAGGCTATGTCGGCGATTCAGTAACCATGATGCAGAATTATCAGCCCGGCGGCTTAATTTTATATCATTTTGAAATTCCCAATAAAGACACTATTACATCTATGACATCTGACGCGCAACATGACGCGCATATCCCCATGCTGATAATGGCCGATCAAGAAGGGGGCTTTGTCGATCAGCTTTACCCTATTTTCGGGCATACCACCACTGCAACACTTATTGGATTAACGCACAACCCACAATACGCATACCAGCAAGGAGTAATGGAAGCAGAACATTTAAAAGAATTGGGGTTTAACACGAATTTAGCGCCCGATGTGGATGTGGAAA
>JAKAOI010000094.1 GCA_021812265.1 Chloroflexota bacterium
CCTTTGCGCCACAGAAAAAATCGGGTTCATAAAACCAATAGACGCTGGCGTTTCTACGTAAATTTATAAGGGAAAAGACGCATAATGCAAACAACAAATTACCACATGCATTCCCGATATTGCGACGGGAACGGCAATATTGAAGACTTTGTTCAGGCCGCCGCAAATTTCGGTTTTACCTCTATCGGAACATCGGGGCACGCTCCCGTTCCATTTGCCAACAATTACGCCATTAAGCCGGAACAACTTTCTGAATATGTTGCAGAGGTAGAACAGCTGAAAGAGATGTACCGCGAAGAAACCGAATTATACATGGGGCTGGAAGTAGACGTCATTTCCGGTTTGCAGCAGCACTTTACGGAAACCATACTGCCTTATCACTTTGATTATTTTATCGGCTCTGTTCATTTCATCGGCGTACATCCACAAACCAACCTGCCGTGGGAATTCGACGCTGGCGCCGATAATTTTGAATGGGGATGGAAAGAACTATATGGGCAGAATATCAAAAAAATGGCTGAGGAATTTTACACTGCAGAACGGTTAGTTCCTAATTTTATCCCGGGTATATTTATAGCCGGGCATATGGATCGGATTAAGCGTTTTAATATCGGCCAAAAATATTTTAACGAAACAGACAGTTGGTACCGTGACCTAGTTTTTGATACTCTCAGCGCATTTGCTCAAACAGATATTATTGTGGAGCTAAATACCGCAGGATGGCGCAACCCGATAGGTGACGCCTACCCTTCTGATTGGATTTGCAAGCGGTGCTTCGAGCTGGGCATTCCCATGCACATTAATACTGACGCGCATAAAACCGATCAGCTGCGCGCCGATTATTCCCGCGGAGCGCATCGCCTGTTAAAGGCCGGTTACACCGAAGTTTTGGCGTTGCGTAACGGCGTGTGGACACCCGATCTGCTGAAAGAATGATCAGCTAAGATGGTATTCTTGATTCAACCAACTTTGCAGCCCCTGCATAAATTGCAATAATGGCAAACTGCGTTTATCTGCCAGATAAGCGCAGTCCTCATATTCCGGCGCTATCCCAGCAATTGCGCCGTTAACAATCTTCAGTTTCACCCGTATTGCTCCCCATGGAGATTCTACGGTCTCTATTCGTCTTTCCGCTATAAGCCGCTCACAAGGAATAATACGCACTCCTAACGTCGTTGTGCCGCCAAGAATATATTCCGCAAGCGATTCGGCATCTTCAGGGCGCGCAATAACACGCAGCAAAACAGCGGGACGATTCTTCTTCATCATCATTGGAATATAGTTGACATCCAGCGCGCCTTTTTCAAAAAGCTTATCCATCAGCCAGCCTAAAACTTCCCCGGAGATATTATCTAAATTTGTTTCAAGAACGGTTACAGTGTCTCTTTGCAGCCCGGAAGCGTGTGTCGATGTATCCATGTTATGTCGTTTTACCGCCTCTATTCAATGCCTACAGCCGGCGCCGGCGCGCAGCTATGGATAACTGTTGGGGATTCTCGCTGTATGGCTCCGGTTTGCGCCATAGGTACAATAGTAGTAGCTATTTATTCAAAATAATCATATCATACATGGGATAACTGAAGTTATCTTATGTATGAGGGCTTTTGCCGGCGCCGCTATTCAAACATTGCAACAGGATGCGGCGCCATAAAACCACCGCGCCATGCAGCAAAATAAAACTGTTTGGATACATTGTTTAACGCAGTGGCGGAAGCTCGAAACAATATCACTTGTTTTATGCAGCGCGGCGGCGTTCAATTGATATATAAAGGTTCTCGCGGTCGGCGCGAAAGGATGTAGCATGAAAGTAAATTGCAGCAGACAGGATTTAGGGCGAGGTTTATCCATTGTCAACCACGCGGCTGGCAGCCGAAGCTCACTTCCGATATTAAGCAACCTATTATTTGTTGCGGAAACCGACAAGATTAAGTTAACCGCAACAAATTTAGAAATTACCATCACCTGCGAAATTCCCGCAACGGTGCTAGAGCCAGGATCTACCACAGTTCCCGCAAAATTAATGAATGACTATATCAACGCCCTCACCGCGGTAGAAACCCAATTAGAATCGCTCCCCGGCGGCGCGCATGGGTTGCGGGTGCGCTCACTGGGCAGTGAGGCAAATATGCGTGGTATGGACCCCGCAGAATATCCTTCCCGAATTTTAATTGACGCCAATGAGCCTTCCTTGTCGCTGGAAACGAATATCATAAAGGGCATGATTGCGCAAACATTTTTTGCCGCAGCTACGGATGACGCGCGCCCCGTATTTACCTCTGTCCTTGCGCGCGCGCGCGAAGGCAAATTAACGTTTGCTGCAGCGGATACTTTCAGGCTTGCTGTTTCCAATAAAATAACAGAATCCACTGAGTATTCCGCTCCCGATGTGCTTATTCCTGCGCGCTCACTGAACGAGCTTTCCAAGATCCTGCCGGCTGAGGGCGCGGTGCAATGCTATTTCAGCACACCCAACCGCAACCAAGTATTTTTTAAAATGCCCGGCATTGAATTTTCAGCGCAAACATCTGAAGGGCAGTTTCCCAACTTTGAAACCATCATTCCCAAAGAAACTGCAACAAGGGTTATCGTTGGCTCAGATGATGTGCGCGCCGCAATTAAGCAAGCGCTGCTGTTTTCTAAAAGCGATACATCTTCCAACATCGTCAGCCTTATTGTTACCCCCGGCAGCCACGGGCTTACCCCAGGGGCAATAACACTGCAAGCAACAAATGATGAATTTGGCGACGCCCGAAAAGTTATCGACGCTACAGTCGATGGCCCCGAAGTAACTATTTTATTCAATGGCAAATTTTTGGCCGAAGTGCTGAATGTGCTTTCCGCCAATCAAATTATTTTTGAGCTGAATTCGCCGCAAACTCCCGGCATCGTAAAAAGCTATGGCGATGACTCCTATATTCACGTCATTATGCCGCTTTACAGTCGCAGATAGTTTACATCGCTTGAAAATCACTCAAATTCCGCAATCCGCTCGCTGGGAAAATTAATTTTCCCAGCGTTGCTTATTCTTTAAAGGACTTTCGCTTGAAAGAAAGCCATATGTTTTCTCATATCTAAAACAAGAGGGAGGTCCTGGGAACACCCCAAAACCCCGTCAGGAGGCCCACTGCCTCCCGCGCCTTCGCGCTATATTCTTTGCTAACACTCAGGTCTCTAATGCAATGACTACGGCGTTGGCCGCTTGCGGTATATTCCCATTGTATTTGATGGCGGCGCAGATGTTGCCTCGTTTCGGCGCTGCTCTGCCGCCGTGCGCGCATTAAACGATTCTACCCAATTCATTGGCGCGTCGATACTGGCGCCGCCATGCTTCGTTACGCGCTTGCGCACACGACAAAGCACGGGAGTGTTTACTGCGGCGCCGGAAATGATAACCTGCCCCTTAGACAACGCCGGCAAATTTTGCAGCAATTCGTGTCCCACGCTTTCTACCGACGCCGCGACCGCGTTTTGATCCACTTCATTTACAATTCGCATGATGCACTGTGTTTGGCATTGACTTAACACATCGGCGTCTAATTTACCGGGACGCTGGCTAATCAACCCTATACCCATCCCAAACTTGCGGCCCTCCGCCAATATTTGCTTTAAAATGCGCAAAGAAATGACATCGGCCTTCGCCGGCGCAAAATGATGCGCTTCCTCTATTAAAATAAATATGGGATAATCGAGATTCTGATCGCCATCGGTCGGCTCTTTTTTTTGCACAGACCGCTCACGCGCGCGAAACGCTCGGCGCAGCAAGGTTGCCGCCACCACCTGCTGATTGCGATCATCCAGTTCGTGCAGCGGCAGCACAGAGCATTGCCCAGGTTTAAATATATCCCGCAAATCCAAATGGTCAACAGGATCAAATGTTAGCGTGTTCTCAATAAAACGCGCCTCTATTTTCCATTCCAGCGCGCCGACCGTGCTGGTGTCATCGCGTTCATTTTCTCCGCCAGCGTTTTCCGATATCGCTTGTATCAAATCTCTGCCGGTCCATTTTTTCTTCAATCGTGGATCCGCCGTCATTTTCTTGAAACCTTTTTCCAGCAAATATTGCTGTTTTTCTGTCATATCGGGCAGCAAATAACGTAAATCACCAATTTCCAATGTGCTGAGTCGCACCTTCACCTCTGCCGGCTTAAAAATGCGAACCTCCGGCTGATAGGCTGTTCGCTGCTGCTCGGCGGCGGCGCGGAACTCTGCCAAATCCGTCAGCTCTTGCAATGTGCTATATTCTCCATGCGGGTCAATTATTAACACCGAGGCGCGGTTATACGGCCGCATCAACTCTTCAATAAGCACTCCCGCCAAATAGCTTTTGCCAGACCCCGTGCTGGCGATAACCGCTAAATGTGAGCTGGTAATTTCTGTCATATCAATAATAATTGGCGCGTCTCCCGGCTCCCTAGTCAGCAAATCACCAATCCACGCGCTGCCGATGTCGTTTTGTCTTTTCCTGCTCAGCGCTTCCGCAAGCATGGCGCTATCAGCAAAAAACACTGGTGAACCGGGTAGCGGCGGTATCCATGGATTAATAAATGCGCCGACATCGGTGTCAAAATATCCCATAATTGCCGCGGATATTTCATAAATAGTGCTTTGTTCGCGCGGATATCCCATAATCGCCGCAATATCTTGCGGCGCAATCAGCGGATCCGATAAAAAAGTATCAGGGTAGCCATGCGCATCAACACGCTCAGTAATACGCGCAATGACTCGTTGCGTTTTATTATTTTTTTCAATAGCGTACCAAACATATTCACCGTGTTTTAAAATATTTTCCGGATCGGTAGAAATAAAAATAAATTCATGTGGGGTATCGCCGGGGCCTTTTGTGGTTCCCGCCAGTTTATGCGCCATGCCATTCATATATTATTTTCCTTCGTTTTTCATAATAAGCCGCCAAAAAAATGTTCGGGAACACCGTCTGCAAAAACACCATACTACCGCGCCGGTTCAATTGATTGTTTCCAAAGAATATTCCTGCGGATAATTTTTAAATGCCGTTGATAGTTAGGAAACATCGGCTCTAATTGATCCAATATACGCAACGCCGCTTGTGGCAGCAACCCAAATGGAGCTGAAAGCAATTGCGAAATATACGCAATATGCAACGCCGGCGCCGCTTCGGAAGATTCTCCATAAAAATGAAAGGCATATATTTCAGATTCTGTTAAAGGAAACACTTTTGCTCCCAATTCCGCCGCAAAAGATGGCGCGCCTTGCTCCTTGCCGATTGAATCGGGCGATGGTTCACCATTTGCAAGATATTCCATTGATCCAATGGCAATTATTCCAATTAACACTGCGCGTTCACTTAAATAATCGGGAGAAAAAATAGCTCTTTGGCTGTCATCGGAAGCAAGTCGCGGCCCCAGTGAACCGAAAGATGGGTTGAGCAGCATAGAATCATAAATAATGCCAATTAATTGGCGGCGCTGCGCAGTATTCGGATATTCAACTCGCACATATCTGCCAAACGCATATTCTTGCGGCTCTACAGGCAATACCGTTTCATTCCCGTTATATATCTGCGCCCAATAGCGAATATGCGAATCTGATTTAACGATAACGCCAACCGGATTTCCATAGGCGTCGGCGAAATTATTGAGTGTCATACAGCAAGTCCGTTATAATTTGGATTCTATTACAGTGAATATATTGCTTATATCATCGCATGTATTGCCGCGAAACACAAAAAAACATCAGAAATGACAGATTATAGCAGTGAGGTGTTGCATACTGCCCATAGATAAGCGGCAAGGAAGCATATAGCAAGAAATTATTTAGCCACAGGCGGCAAAGCAGCAATAAGCGCGATGACAAAAACACCGCTTATTACACTAGATAACAGTCCGGCAGAAAACCCGATTACGGCCAGTCGACGCATATCTGGGCGAGCGCCGGAGCGCCGCAATTGCAACATGGCAATAAAACCGGCAATAACGCCAAACACTGCAAACAAAAATCCAATTATAAGCACAAAAGTAACAGTAAATTGCAGCGTCCCATAATTCATCAGTGAAAATACGTCAGCGGCAGCGCCGGTTAACCCTGCGATAAAACTAGCTATGGCTGATGGATTCTGCTCAGAGTCATTTTGCGGCATATAAATGGATGTAATCTGCTTCCGATAAAAATATCTTCAAACATATTCTGTCTGAACTATCCGGTTATTTACTGCTGTTCCCAACGCAAGCGGTCAGAAAACAGCCAATTAAACTGTATTATATCACGAGCCATTTTTATCGATAGGTGACAATAGCCTTAAAAGCGCGCAAAACCTCTGCCATACATTCTGACCACCCCGCACGCGATCCGAATTCGCGCGGAAGACAACAACGACGCTGTGGAACTTACTTCCGATATCATTCTCGCGCCATCCAGAACGGTTGCGCGCTGTGAGGCAAAGACCTTAGCCCGCGGCACAATCGATGGTGTAGCAGACTTCGCCACAGAGTTTGGCTCAGTTATCGGGTTACCGGCAAAGAAAAAAGGTGTCATTTACATCGTTTCTGCGCTCGTGCTGTCCAGCACACGACACAACGATATACGCGGCCCCAAAACGGATGGAACTGCGATCCGTGTAAACGGCCAAGTGTTCGCAGTTGCGGCTTACAGCGCTAAATCATTCCCCACATACAACAAAAGAGCAGAGACCATGTGTTGGATCTCTGCTCTTTTTTCTTGCTCTTTCTTGAACTGTTATTGATTTGTGATCTCGCACGATGTAGTTGTTGTGATGATGATCACGTTCCCCAGCACGCCACTCCAATAGTAGGTGTTGTACACCGTATGGGTATACTGCATACTGGTAGGCATATAATAGGCACAAAACGAATAGACATCTGCCGGTGTCGTAAACGTGCCTGCCGCAAACGTGATTTTGATTCCTGTAACCACCTGATTTGTTTCTGTAATGGTAATCAGTGATCCGCTGCCTAGCCCCGATACGTAGGTGACTGATGTTGCCGTATGCGCTACCGGTGTATCAGCGTGAAACCCCGCCAGCCATGTACTATACGGCATGCCATACGCTAATGGCGACAATTTCGTAGCGGTCGCTTTCGGCGCAAGTGGTGTTGCCTGTGAAGGGTTCAGCGCTGTGAGGATACCGCCTAACAAAAAAACTACTACCACGGCAATCAAAATCTTGCCGTATTTCATGCGCCAGAGTTGAAGAAATCGTGTTTGAAGTGTCTGCATACAAGCCTCTCTGAAAAAAAACAAAATATGAGCAAACTGCCCACCACCACTGTAACATATCCTCAGTGTATGTGGGACTACTTTAGGATGCGATCAATCTCCTCAGCGCTCTGCGTGTACGGGTCAAACACTACTGGTGCGGTGTCAATCGGTTATGTCTCACGCTCCTACATGATTGTTGCGCTCTGCTCCAACTCCGGATGTTTTCTGCCATCTTCTGTTTGGACGAGGTTCACGCGCTGATTGAAATACTACAGCAGTTCAAATTATTGGAGACTTCCAATAATTTGCGCGCCACAGACGGCCTGATAGCTCAATCCATATGATCCTGTTGCAGGCAGGAATCTCCGCAATGCCGGCGGCGCGGTGCTATGATTGATGAGTGTCTTTGACACTCCGCATGGGCTAAAGCCCAACGGATTCTCGGTTCAACCCCGCAGGTATCCCCACGAGTCCCCGAAGGGCCTGTCCG
>JAKAOI010000095.1 GCA_021812265.1 Chloroflexota bacterium
TCCCAGAACCTCGTACAAAGGGCGCCGCCCCTTGTACATCCTCGATGTTCCATGCTGCAGCGAAAGTCCTGAGTATATTCTTGTGTAAAATATCTGTAACCTGCCGAAGTTTACCCTAAAGTTTTTCCTGTGTATGGCGATGAAATAGTATATCATGCTCAAGCAAATATGGCTGTTAAAAAGCCGCCGCAAAACAGCTGCCGCGTGAATCGCGCCTAATATTATGTCGCGAAGACACTGCGGAGCGCACATTATTGTCTGATAACATATGGCTGAGAGGGGAACAATATATGGCTAAATCATTGCGATTGGTGACTACAAAAACAAAGTCAGCGAAAAAAGGTAAAATTGAATTAAAAATAGTTGGCCATGACTTTGGTGAATTACGCGAGACACATGTTCGACCACATATTCATATTATCGATCCGCTTTGTTCGCAGCTAGGGCCATTGCCGAATTTTCTGCGGAACAGGGGTTTTGAGGTTGATGTGAGTAACAGTATCGTTGAAGCTTCGGAAGAGATTGAGCAAGACATACCCAATTTAATATTTATTCGGAGCAATGAAGAGCCAGATTTGGTAAAGTTGTTTATTCAAATGCTCCGTAGTTCAGCAAAATATGACGGGGTGGCAATTGTCTTATTAAAGCCGTTTCAAGAAGTTGCAACGACGCCGATGCATGTTTTGGGAATAGATGAAATTATTGCAAACGCCGCTGATTTGCGGACCATTGAGCAGAAGATAGTAAAAGCTTTGCATAGCCGCCGCATTGCTCAATTGCATTTATCGCTGATTTCGGCATAGATGCGCTGCAATGGAACAGCTATACATGGTCTTGCCCATAGATGGTGATAGAAGCCGCTACAGGATCTTTTCGCGTTGCGGCAATGCGCAGCAAGGCTGCTGCCGCCAAATATAGCGACCCGGTGATGAGAACGAGATCTTCGGGTTGGGCGATTTCTTCGGCCATGAGAAGCGCTGTTTCAAATGAATCTGTGAATTGAATGTTTATTTGCGCCGCAGTCAGTTCATTGGCCAGATGTTCTTGCCATAATTCCGCCGGCGCTGCCCTAGGTGAAAATCCCCCGCAAATTACCAGTGAATGCAGCCGAACCTGTTCCTGCTGCAATACCTGCGCCATCCCTGCAATATCCTTATCTTTCAGCGTTCCTAGCAGTATGTGCATGCGGCGATAGGGGATATCTTTGGAAATGGTTTGCAATGTTTTTTGCAGTGAATCGGCGTTGTGAGCGCCGTCGATGAATATCAGCGGATTTTCGCCGGCAAGCTGCAGCCGCGCCGGCCATTGAACCGCTGCAAAGCCGAGCGCCGTGCGGTCTGCTTTTACAGGAAATCCTTTTACGTCCAGTGTATGTATTGCCGCCAGCGCGGCGCAGGTGTTTTGCCGCTGATGTGCGCCGAGCAGCGGAACTTTGCAGGGTATGCTTTGTCCGGTATGTGTTATTTGAAATTCCTGATAAAATCGGCCATTTTCTTTGTATATGGTATATTCTTGTTCGGGGTATGTGTATATTTGGGGATCGAATGTTTTGTTGGATGCGCTTGCTATATGGATGATTTGCGCGGCGTGATCTTTTGCCGTTTTATCAATAACCTCCAGCGCTTCCGGATGTTCTGCGGAAACAATAACGACACCGTTATCTTTAATAATTCCGGCTTTTTCTCTGGCAATTTGCCGGATGGTTTTGCCAAGAACAGCCATGTGATCGTAGCTGATAGAGGTGATGATACAAAGCAGCGGCTGAATACTATTTGTTGGATCTAACCTGCCGCCTAAGCCAGTTTCAATTATGGCAATAGTTACATGACGCTTGGCAAACGCTAAAAACGCCATTGCCGTAATTATTTCGAAGGTTATCAACGCGGATGAAAGCGCTTCGGGCATGCGCGCTATGGCTGCCTGAACTTCTTCCGCCAGTTCGCAAGTTTCTTCTTCACTGATTGGCTGCCCCTGTATTCTAATGCGTTCACGCATGGTGTGCAGATCCGGCGATGTGTATAGCCCCGTTTGATAATCATTTGCGCGCAGCGCCGATTCAATAAGCGCAGAAACAGAGCCTTTGCCTTTGGTTCCTGCAATATGGATTGCAGGGTAGGTGTTTTGCGGGTTATTCAGCAAACGCATAAGGGCGCGAAAGCGGGTGAATTGCGGATCTTCTGTTCGGGAAAATGTTCCGTTTCGTTCAAAGTCTGAGAAGGAATAGATAAAATCCAGTGCGTTGCGATAATTCATTTTTTATTTTTATCATATCACATATCAGATAATGGTTACATGCGCGGCCATTGCGTTCGAGGGAAGTAATTCGTCTGCTTTCATTGCCTTGGGTTGTTTGATTTGAGATTGACACGCTCAGTATGTAATTGGCGGAGGGACGCCGATGAATTTTGAGGCTGAGTTTGCGAAAATAAAGGGGAATCCCACATATTTTATTGAACAGTATTGTGTTATTCGGCATCCGTCGCATGGTGTTGTGCCTTTTTTGCTGTGGGATTGGCAGCGGGATGTTTTGGGAGTGTTTCAGCGGGAAAAACGTGTCATTATATTAAAGTCACGGCAGTTGGGCGCTTCAGAACTGGCGGCGGCGTATGCGCTGTGGATGGCGCGGTTTACTCCGGCGGCGCAAATTGCGTTGCTGTCGCGAAATCAACGCGACGCAAATGATTTGTTGGAGCGAATCTATTTTACTCATGAACATTTGCCCGATTGGCTGAGAGCTGCTTTGGCTAAGCAGGAAGAATCCGGCGCGGCTGATGGGGTGACGCTGCTGCGCCACTCCGGCAGAATTTTAGAGTTTGGGCACACGGTGATTGCGAACGGCGCATCGTTGGGAAAAAGAAAACGAGTTGTTTCCAGCCGTATTGAATCTTTTCCTGCGGCGCGCGGAGCGGTGCGATCGCGCGCGGTATCGCTGATTGTGCTGGATGAATGGGCGCATCAGCCATGGCAAGAGGAGATATGGACGGCAATAGAGCCGGCGGTATCTGCCGGAGGGCAAATAATCGGCATTTCTACTGCGCATGGAGTGGGCAATGTATTTTACCGAATATGGCAAAAAAGCCACCCGGCGTATATAGTTGGTGGTCCCACCGGCGCACAAGCTGCCTCATCGCCGGTTTTAGGAGCCTTTGCGGCGATTTTTCTGCCATGGAACGCAAACCCCGAACGTTCGGAGCAGTGGCGCCAAGAACGTATGGCAGTAATGGAGCCGTGGCAGATGAGCCAAGAATATCCGGAAACAGCAGTTGAAGCGTTTGTGCAAAGCGGTCGGCCGGTTTTTGATCGTGAAATATTGGCGCGATGTGAGCCGGCAATGGCTTTGCTGCCGTCGCCGCAGGAGATTGAAGATGGCGTGCGCATATGGGAAGAACAGCAATCTGGTCATTGCTATGTAATTGGCGCAGATACCGCGGAGGGATTATCTGATGGGGATTATGACGCCGCTTGCGTGGTGGATATGCAAACAGGAAGACAAAGCGCGGCAATTTATGGCCGCTGGCCGCCGGATATTTTTGCGGCAAAGCTGGCCCGGCTCGGCGCGTTGTATGGCGGGGCGCTGCTGGCGGTGGAGCGGAACCAGCATGGCTTTGCCGTATTATTGGCGCTGAAAACTGCCGGATATGAACATTTATATTACTATAGCGACCCGATACGTGATGTGGCGCAGGAAGAAAGCCGACCCGGCTGGCCGACAAATACCCGGACGAAACCGCTGATGATTGCGCATTTAGCGCGCTGTTTGCGCGAACAAAGTTATGTTCCGGCGGATCGGCAGTTTTTGCATGAAGCGTTGGTGTATTCGTACCGCGCTGATGGATCTACCGGCGCGCCAGCCGGATTTCATGACGATATTGTGATAGCGCACGCGATAGCGCTGAGCGCCGCGGCGCAGCCAAACGCCGCCGCCGCCGCTGTGCGAATGTTTGAAGTAGTAACAAACCTTGACGGCGCCGTTGAATAGCAGGCAAATAATATGTGATGTTTCGCAGCAAAATAATGGTTGAGGAGAAGCGGTATATGACAAAGCCAAACGCCGCCATTACGGCAGGTAAAACAGTGATATTTGTGGGTAATGAAAGTGAATTTTGGGGCGCTGCGGATATTGCGGCAGCTGCGCGGCGAGCGCGTGGTTTGGGAATAGATTCGCTATGTGTGAAACGCGCTGACGGAACACGAAAGTGGTATAGCGGACCGGAGCAAATTGCGGCGGAATATAAAGCGGCTCATGACGTTGGGGCGGGCTATATTCCGTTTATGTATTGTTATGGGCCGCGGTTTGGAATGAATTTTATTAATGAAGAATGCGCTGTTTTGCAGGAAATGCAGCGCGCCGTTGCTTCAGCTGAGCCAACCGGAACAGGTTTTGCTTGCGCGGATATGGAGATTGAATGGGATAATAATCCTCTGGCGGCGCAGCGTTTTTGCAGCCTGATGCAGAACAGTTCATCGCTGCTTTATATAACCACATGGGCAGATCCAATACAGCAGGGATGGATGGAAGTTGCGCGCCGGCTGAACCCTTGCGCAGACGCATGGGTACCTCAGCAGTATAATGATTGGCTGGCTGCGCAGGGCCATCAGTTGGCGGAGGCAAGCCCAAAGCCGATATTGCCTGCGGTAGATGTTACAAATGAATTTGGCGCCAATCATCCTGTGTCTATTGCGCAAACGGCGGCGCAACGCAGTCCTGCGTCTGTGTGGCTATGGGAGTATATGCCGGCAATGGCTAACCGCCAATTAACTCAAAATATTGTCGCTGCGCTGCGCAATAGCAGTGTTTCCGTTGGGGAAAATGGCGCGGCGTCGGGAAACTCTGATGGATCATCGGGAGTGGTTCCTGCCCCTTCGTCACAGAATCCGCCGAAAAAAACGCCTGCCGAGCGGATATATATCGTTCAGCCCGGTGATACGCTGATTGGTATAGCTGAAAAATTTGATGTTGCTTCGTGGCGCAGTGTGTACACCGCCAATAGAGATGTGATTGAAACTGTAGCGCGGCGGCGCGGATACGCCAACAGTCGCAATGGAGATATTATTTTTCCGGGTGAGCGTTTGGTTATTGCGCAACACCAAAGTCGATAATTTCACATTTTTAGTGTGACGTGATAGTTGTTTTGCCGCCATGTACAGCAGAAATACACAGATAGCGATATTCCCAACTCAGTAAAAGAGATTTCGCTTCTGTTGGATTCCTGCTGTATTAACCTATTCATTTTCTGTGAATCAGGCAAGCAGACTTATGAAAAGCGTGTTTCAGAGTAAGCAGCCACGCATATTACTATCTGGCTATTTGCCGATTTGGCGCTTGAAATTTCTATTTATATAAAGCGACGCTATATGTTATACTGAATTGTTTACGTCTTTAGATTTATTTACCGTTTTTATAGGGAAATTTTATTTATAACGTATCTGAAATTCGCAAATGGCGCGCTTCTTGCGCAAGAATTGTGGCGTTGACAGATTTATTTGCTGTTGTTGAGCAAGATATATCTTTCAAGACTTTCACTTCAGTATGGTTGGGGATATATAAATGCAGGCGCCCCTTGTACGAGATTCTGGGGTGTTCCCAAGCCTCCCTTTGCGCAGATATGAGAAACAGCGCTTTTTCTTTTAAGTGCAAGATCTATCCTTATCTGAATGAAATAAAAACGCTATGAGAAACGTAAACAGTGGGTTTGCTGTTCAGCAATGCATATAGATATAGACGGGTTGAGCGAAATCACGGCAAAATATTTTTGAAAACAGAACTTTGGTATAAAATTTATTTTATGAACTGGCGTGGATTATGCTGTAAAAACGTGGCGCAATGTGGCGTAGATTAATAGTTTGCCATAAATAAAAATAAATATCGAAATGTTACTTATGTGCTGTTTTTCGGGGATGAAATTGTAATGAAATTTCGGAAACAGCAATTGTGAATTTGTTACGCATAACGCTGAGGCGCGATGCGCTGCAACAAGTTTAGGAAGTTATTATATGCAAGCAACGTACCAACCAAAACGACAAATGCGCAAAAGGCAATGGGGAGCTGAGCGCCGGATTCAGCCGCTGCCAATGATGCATGAAAAACCATCGACACTGAAAATTGCATTGAGCAGACTGGCAATAGTGCTAACTATTGGTTTGTGGGTGGTTTATATTATTTCAACCATTATCCGACAATTTTTTTATGGCCCAAAAACATTCTCATTTTCTTTACAGGCTGTTTTATATTCGATTATTGTTACACTGCTGACCTTTTCCGCGCTGATGTACCTAGTGGCGCGGCAAGGAGCGCTGCAGCGGTTCAGCAAGCATGTGCGTGTGCCGCGGGCCGAATTAGACAGATATTTTGCGGAACATCAGCCCTCCATTACCGTGCTTGTGCCATCATATAACGAAGAGCCGGATGTAATTCGGAAAACGCTTTTGTCAGCCGCGTTGCAGGAGTATCCGGGGATGCGTATTGTCCTGCTGGTAGATGATCCTCCATATCCATCGAAGCCGGCTGTAGCGACTAAATTAAACGCCACCCGCGAAATTGGCAATGAAATTATGCGGCTGTTTACCGAGCCTCGCGAGCGCTTCAGCGCCGCTATAGCTGAGTTTGAGCGCCGGTATGCGTCTGGAGCGTTTGTAGAGCCGCAAACTATCGTTGATTTGGCAAATCAATATGAATGGGCGGCAAATTGGCTGGATGCCATGGCTGCGGCGGAAGATCGCAGCGACCATGTGGATATTTTCTTTATTGAGCAAGTTCTTATCGGTTTAGCCGATGAATTGCGGCTGATTGGGCAGGCGCTGCAAGAATCGCATAAAGCCGGCGCGGCGCTGCCTGTGGAGCGAGTGCGGCAGTTGTATAATCGATTGTGTTGGATTTTCAGCGCCGAAGTAGTGATTTTTGAAAGAAAAAAATATGCCTCTTTGTCCCATGAGGCCAACAAGGCAATGAACTTAAATTCGTATATTGGGCTGATGGGCAGAACATATCTCCAACGGGAAACACCGGATGGGCTTATTCTCATTCCGGCGGCAGAAAATCAACCGGGAGATGTTACATTTCCGGACAGCGATTTTCTGCTGACATTAGACGCAGATTCGATTTTGCTGCGTGAATATTGTCTGCGCTTGGTGTATTTTTTGCAGCAGCCGGATAATTCTCGCGTTGCGGTAACACAAACGCCGTATTCATCATTTCGCGGCGCAGAAACGCGCATTGAACGCCTTGCCGGGGCAACTACCGATATCCAGCATATTTTACATCAAGGCATGAGTTATTATGGAGCAACATTTTGGGTGGGCGCTAACGCGGTTATCCGCAAAAAAGCGTTGGAGGATATTGCTGAAACTGAATGGATTGGCGGCTTTGAAGTGCGCCGCTTTATTCAGGATCGCACGGTTATTGAAGACACCGAATCGAGCATTGATTTAACTTTGCGCGGCTGGTCGTTGGTAAACTACCCCGAACGGCTAAGCTATAGCGCCACTCCGCCCGATTTTGGCTCGCTGATTGTGCAGCGCCGCCGCTGGGCTAACGGGGGATTGCTGATATTGCCGAAACTATGGTCGCAAACCCGTGAACGCAAGAATCGCGGTGAATTGGTTTCACAAACCGAAA
>JAKAOI010000096.1 GCA_021812265.1 Chloroflexota bacterium
TCACAATAGTGAACCAGTCGCTCTGCCTGGGTTTCTAAAAGACCTTTCATTTCTGCTGAAGAAACTCGTGCGTAAACGGCTACTCTCACCACTGGCTTGGTATGCTCTTGAACAATGACGGTCCCTGTGGGAAGTTGATACGCATCCAGTTTCCCCGCTTTCCATAGGCGATGTGCCGTGCGGTAGGACACTCCGAGTTTTTTGGCATATTCACTTAATTTCATACTTTCAGGGTACCATATCTGTTGTTTCTTGTCAACATTTGCCTATATTTCTTAGAAATTTTTTCACACCCATGCCATGTCATTCTTATCTTAACATATACATATTGAATCGTCAAAAAAACTGTATAATACACCATGAAAGCGATTTATTTTGCGGATTCCGCTACATCACTGTTAGTTTGGCTGCGTAATTTTTTGTGGCGCAGATACCATATGATAGACCAAATAATAAAAACGCTGCCGAGTAAAACACGCATTGTATTTAGAAACGATAGCGGCAGATTTGCTGTTAAACCAGATAATTGTGCGCCTAAGCCTTTATCAGCAGCTATCATATTTGCTGAAGTAATTGCTAAAATAAATCCGGCGGCATAGATAAGGATGGGAAATTTTTCAATAAAGTGCGCAATCACACTGCTGGCTATCAATAACAGCAGAATACTTGCCAGCAACCCAATTGCCAACACTACGTAATTGCCGCTGGCGATTCCGGCTATGGCCAGCACATTATCCAGCGACATGCTTAAATCCGCTAGTGTAATGGATGCGCATGTTTGCAGCAAGCGGGCAGTCTTGGGGGAAAATCTTGGGATTCTTTGTGGCTTTGATTCCAGCTCAATTTCTTCTTCAGCTTCACGAATTTCGCGAAGCAGCAACAACGCTAATACAAAAATGATAATTCCGCCGATGGCGTTAATATATGGGAAGTGCAAAACATACACTGCAAAAAATGTCAGCAAAACCCGCAAGATAATGGCTATGCCGCCGCCAAATACTATGGCAAACCGCCGTTCGCGGCCTTGGAGTTTAGAGGCGGCAGCGCCGATGACTAAAGCGTTATCTCCGCTCAGCGCTAAATCTACCAAAATTATTGCAACTATTAATCCAATCAGTTTCGTGAGGTCTGCCATCACATCTCTCTCTTTCACCTTTGGAATATCGGGCAATATTGGCCATTGCAACAGATATCCGCTTACTTATGACCAGTATTTATTTTTCTGATGAGTATGTCATATGGCGGAAATCCCCACCCGAAACTCATCCGCGAAACCAATGTTGTCCAACCGGTTGAATGATAAAATGTTAGACCCTTCACATTATCAGAACGGGTAGATAATGTAACATTAGGGTGTGCTTGATGTGTTAATAGCATATTCACCAACTGTGTTGCTATCCCTTGCCTGCGCGCAGAAGCAAGTACGCCAAGTTCTGTCAGGCAAAAACTATCGTTCAGCACACTTTTAGTAATTACGGGTCCAACAGCTTTCGATACACTATTATACCACCACTGGCCTGCTCCGTTGCTATAACCATAGATTATCCCTAATATTTTATTGTCAATGCTTTGTTTTGCTAAAAAACCTAAAAAATTCGGCAATTGCATATGTTCCAGCAATTGTTGTTTTAAATCGTTGGCATAGCGCGGTGTATTTGGTGGCTCAGCAAAAGCGGCCTGCCACATTGTGATGACTTCATCGATATTCTCATGTTCAGTTAACGATGTAATAAAAAATGAAGACGACTGCGCCGACGAATCTGCAGTTGAAATTGGCTCCATACCAAAAACCTCGATATAAAATTAAAAAAGCGCTAATATGCTTCCTACAAATATAGTATATAATAGCTTTGCGTTTTTCAAAGAGATCTATCGGCTAGGGACTTTAATGGCTAAAGGTTAAGGATATTTGGGTTGTTTTCATAGAAAGATATATTTTTCCGGCGCAGCAGCGCTATACCGCGAACGTAATAAAAGATTCCGGTGATTGCTGCTGCTGCCATAAGTCCAACAGTTGCCAGCCAAGGACTGCCACCGCTTAAACCATTGTTACTGGCAAAAAATGCGGGCGCGTCTGTTAGGATATTTATCCCCCACACAATATTCCCAGCGACAGCGGCAACAAGCCCTAAAATTACAAAACTGCCGGCAGCCAGCGCCAACAGATACGCGCGGCGTCCGATATCACTTCGCT
Source organism: Chloroflexota bacterium (assembly GCA_021812265.1). Taxonomy (GTDB): domain Bacteria; phylum Chloroflexota; class Ktedonobacteria; order Ktedonobacterales; family JACDGC01; genus JAJYBV01. The sequence goes on from JAKAOI010000096.1 coordinate 2,195, forward strand.
GCAGTACGGAACCGATCATAAGAATCCCCAATAGTGTTAACCATGTTAAGATTGCAAGGACGGCAAAAAGTACAATCTCACCGGTAATTGCCACCCATAAAGGAAACTGTGGTGTAAATACTGCATGGGGATCATACAAAAAGAAGTAATTACCCGTCAACAATCCGCCGGCAAAAAGATATGCATAAAACATCAGCGTAAACCCAATTGCGCCGATTGCCGCATAAATGACAGCGCGGCGGTTGACGCGCAATAGCGCAAATACATTCATCCGCGCAATAATTATAGTATTTTTTATAATACTTATGAGCAACGGCAATGCAGCGGCGGCAATCCCCAGCATTGCTATATTCATAGCAAATATAATTGCTCTAAACGAAATATATACTGCTGGGTGCGCTGCCGCCACAGTATCGAATGGCGCGCGGGGATCAGTAAGCCGTTGTAACGAAACATAGGCAATAAAAAGCGCCATAAACGCAGCAAAAACCATTGTTGTATAAAACGCTACATCTTTTCGCATGGTATCGCCTCCTCAATTGATGTTTTATGGATAAAGAGCTGTTTTGGGTCAAGATATACGCTATTTTAGAGTTTTTGCATGGTTGGGCGTTTATTTAAGAAAGCGCATCACATTCAATCTTTCATTTACCGGCCACGTCTTGTAAACTTCCGGAGCTAAACCTTTAGCGCCTGCCAGAAAAAAATCGATACTGCTGATATTATCTGCCGGAGCGGGAAATGGATCTCCACGGATATAAACGCCTTCTATTCCGCTGATAAACGCCCAAAAAAGCTGTGTCAGCGGATATGCTTCGGCGTATTTTGGCAGATCGCCGCGGGCAATGCCCCACTCCATTACTTGCATAACAGGCGCAATAACACCGGTATAAATTGATTTAAATAATATGTCCATATGCTCAGCCGGCATATTTTGCATCGCGTCACGCTGCATTGATTGATAATCACCCAGTGATGTATTCCAAAAAATAGCGGCAATCCCATGTAATTTTTCGCGTAACGTATCTCGCGCACGTATGGCGTTTGCAATGCGTTCATGCACGGATTCGAACCAATTTTGCACCACCGCTAAATATAATCCCTCTTTATTGCCAAAATGGTGATATAGTGATGGCTGTTTTACACCGGCTGCGGCGCAAATTTGCCGTGTTGAAACTGCTGCATAACCTTGTGTCATAAACATCTGCAACGCAACATTCAGTATACGCTGCCGGGAGTCTGATTCTTCGGTTTGCTGAGTAGTAGTCATATTTTTTTCTGCCATTTATATTTCGATACAAGGGTAGTTTTCTTTCATTGACCTTACAATAGCATCTTTTATGGGCCAAATGCAAAATTTATGACGGCTCCTTTTCTGCTTTTATTTCTGCGGGATCCGTTACCGATAAACTGGCGCGCCAGTTTCTCTTTTTATGGCAATCGAAATAATTTTTTTGCGCATGTATAATGAAAGATGAGGAAATACTATATTTAGAATGGTTTTTTTCAAGGATGCGCAACCGATGAGAATACTTCCTGATCCAAAACTGCAGCGGCGCCGGGTGGCGCAGAAAAAATCGCTGCCGGAGCTTTTTCAATCAATAGAACCCACACGTCGCATGTTGCTGCTGGCGTTGATGTCTGCCGCCATGATAGTAGTGATTGCCGCTGTTTGGGTTGTTCTTGCGCCGGATTCTTCCAATAGCGCAGTACAAGCGTTTGGTGGATCCAGCGGTGTTGCGCCTGTAAACTCAAGCGATGCGCTGACAGGGACGTATTTGGTGGAATTATCAGCCGGAGCGCCTCCCGCATATCTTTCATTACAGCAAAATACCGCTGCTCTTGGCGGAAATATATCAATGACCACATGTAATAACGGCAAGGCCGAATATGTTACCTTTGCGATTTCCGGGCAAATTTTAAACACTCATACAGTACAGTTATCTCTTGCAGAGCAAACAACCGGCTCTATGATGACTACCTATACGTTTTCCCGCACCGATTTAAGTAGTATTATTACGCTTTCTTGGAGTGGCGCCGATGGCGTCATACAATATCAACGATGGACGCATACAACTTTGACGGATTTTATGGCGCTGGCTTCGTCGTATTGCCAATCGCACAAATAGCGGCTAAACCACATGTGAAATGTAAAGAAAACGAGCATGACATAAGACAAAGCTGCCGACATTTATAATTTTTTCTGCTTTTGCGGGTACGCAACAAAGCAGAATGGAGATTTTGTCTCTGAAGAATTTGCCTCATTATGCCGATTAGAAATTACGTGTGTATATGCTGAATATGGAAGTAACGCAAAATTAGTGGGTAAATTTTTGCAAATATATAAAAACGCTCACTAAGGCTGTAAATGGTGTATCTCAGAAATTATTTGTGTCCTATTAAGCATACAAATGGCGGAGGATTTCTTCATTGGATTTTCTATATTTAATCATTGGCGCATTGATTGGCGGCGGCGCTGTTTGGATGATGAAATATCTGTCAGCGTCACGAAAGCCGCATCAGGATGAACCGGAAAAGCCTGTTATAAAAGAAGATATACGTGTCACTCAACTGGAAGATCGCGTTTCCCAATTACAGCAGCAGTTCATTGCGGCGATAAATTGGCATACCATTCAGGTAAATAGTATTGCTTCGCTGGCGGCAAATGAACCGATTGCGCAAATAGCTGCGGCAATTGTTAATAATTTCGCTTCGACACTTACTGATTTTGGCGTATTTTTAGCGCTGTGGATACCTAAGAAACCTAATGATATGATTTGTACATTGCGAGATGACTCTGCTTTAGCAACTATATTAACCGTTCCCCAATTATCGGCAGATTCTGCGCATGATGTTTTAATAGCGCTTGAAAAATCTTTGCGTGGCTCAAGTAAAAATAAAGCAAAATGGTATACCAGTCAGTCATTGGAAATTGATACCGATCTTATTCGCTTATTGCAGCATGATATTTATGGAATAATTGCCCCAATATATTACCTCAATGATTTGATTGGTGTGTTCTTTATCACCTCTTCACAACTAAAACAAACCAATAATCTTACACGTATTATTGGTGATTCATCCATTGCTTTAGGGCAAATTCTCAGCTTTGCTATTATGCAATTTTTAACCGAAAAACATACTGCAGATACAGTGAAACCATCAGATGTAATAAAACCAGAAACACCGGCTAAGATTGTACATTCAGAAAAAAATGAAACTGCTGCGCATAACTCGGCGGCGGCGTCTAATAAAATTATTTTGCAGGAACTTGCGGCGTATTCACAATTATCAATGCTGCGTTCGCAGTCACCCGACCAAATGATTAAGCATACCTGTATTTCACTGCTGCATATTTGCAATGTTGATTGCGCTATGATATTGCAGCGCACTGAAAAGAATGCGTTTGCTGTAGAACATATTGAAATGAAACGTTGGTCTTGGTCGAAACATAGTTCGCATAATCAGAATGAAAATAGCCGCCATGGCATAACATTTGACGCTGCTGCGTTTGAGTCATGGCCAGATCCGTTTGTTCCTATGATGGTAAACAACTGCCACCCATTTAGTGTAGATATCCATAATGGCATAACACGCTTTGCTCCAAGGCTTCGCCAAGAAGGATTTCAATCGGTATTGGCGTATCCGGTGGTATTTGATAAAGCTTGCCAAGCCATTATTGTGATTGCTGTATATGAACAACGCGGGTTTTCAGAGCAAATTCGCGCGGCAATATCATCTATTACCGCTAAAATCGCCATGATTTTAAATATTGTCAACTCGGTTTCGAATAATAAATATGGGGATACTGCAAATACTCCAGTTACATCACCAATGCATAATTTTTCGGCGCTCCTGCGTATGAACCGAGTCTTAATAAATAACCGCGCGGAAGAAATTTCTTCATATAGTTATCAATTGGCGCGGCAAATGAAGGTTGATGAACCTCTTTCTTGGGCAATTCGTATGGCGGCGCTGGTGTGTGATGTTGGTATGATGATGATTCCGCCTTCTGTTTTACATAAAACAGATCAACTTTCCGAGGAAGATTGGGTGTTTATCCATCAGCACCCAATTTTTAGCGAATCTTTGCTCAGTGGATATGATGATTTTCAAAATCTTTTACCGATTGTACGCAGCCATCATGAACGGTGGAATGGTTCGGGATATCCGGATCATTTAAATAAAACCGATATTCCATTAGGCGCCCGTATTTTAGCTGTGGCCGATACGTTTATCAGCATGCAAACACCGCAGAAATATCGCAGCGCCATGACACCGGAAGAAGCGTTGGATGCTATTGCGCAACTGGCTGATATTCTCTTTGATCCGGATGTAGTTGCGGCGTTGCAGTATGTTATTAATCATCCTGCCGAATTTGATGACTTAAATGATGAAATGACGGCATAGGCATCAAAAATCATTTCAGCGCGAAAATGAGCGAAATAACGAAAATAACTGCAATTGCCCCAGTAATGTAATTATCCCATTTCGTTATATTTCTTTCCTGTCGCATACGCAAAATACCTTGCCTGCCCAGCGCGTATACCGCAATTGCTGCCGCAAAAAATGCGCCATTTGCCGGACCTTTCTGCCAAAGCAGCAGCAATTCGGCAAAACCGGTTATAAACGCAAATGAAGATTCCATCAATTGAGTGGGAACCCTTTTCCCGCCGATTCGTTGATCTGATGACCAAACACCCCATGGCTCGCATGTAAGCGGCCCGCCGCAGCATCCGGCAAAAAAACAGCCCAGCCGGCCGATGCCGATACCAATGAGCAAACTTGGGCCAAGCGGATCCAGAAAAGATCCTAATGAAATATGATTTGTGGGCAGCAACAACAATAAGGCGGCTGCTATGCCAAAAACAAAACCTTGAATTGTCCAGCCTTCCCAGCGGTGGTCCCGCCAATGTTTCAGGATGAACCAGCCTTTACCGCCAATGATGCCCGCAATAAGCGCAAAGAAAGTAACGGATAACCGTGAGCCGATAACGATATGTTCGTGCGCCATAATGGCGGTTTGCAGCAAAATTGCCGCAATAATTCCCAATGTTACTAAAATTGGCCATGCGCCCGGAATTATGCCGGGAGTTTTTCCCCAATATAAAAATCCGGTTTTTACCTGTGATTTTTTTTCGGATGACGGCGCCCATGTATGCCAAATGCGCGCCAGCGGATCTTTTATTTCTAAGTCTGCTGGAGGAGTTTTTATACCTTGTTTATTTTTATTTTTTCCTAAGTCTGCAACTTGAGCTGTAACTGTCCACTCTCCGGGATTTATGCCGTCCACATGTGCGGTAACTGATAATGATCCGCTGTTTGGCGGCACCTCATCAATTGTTTCAAAATGTGTGAAGGTATCGCGGGGTCCGGGTTTTCCTTCGATGTTGTTGCGTGTTCCGGTAAATTT
>JAKAOI010000097.1 GCA_021812265.1 Chloroflexota bacterium
ATTTCAACTATCCAAGCCGCTTTTTTTGAAAATAATCTTTTTTTCCTGACATTTTCTATCTCCGGCGGCCAAATGCTGACCGATATTTTGAAAGAACGCCACGATCCCATTCCAGAATCTACCGCATTCCGCTGGATAATGCAGATTTTGGAAATGCTCATTTTCTTGGAAACTCAAACCCCCGATTGGCATTTCGGAGACCTCAGCCCCGAATCGATCTTTATAACATCGGAAGATCGCGCGCAAATGCTGGGATTTGAAATTCCGCTTGGATTATTCGAGCCGTGGGAAATGGCGGCAGACTTGCCTTCCGGCTCTGTCGCTCCGGAGATGTTTGATAATATCTGCTCTGCCGCAAGTGATGTATATGGCGTTGCCGTTACTCTTTATTATATGCTGACAAACACCGAACATAGCAGCGATACCACACAGCATATTGCCGTTAAACGGCCGGATCTCTCTCTGAAATTGGCTAAGGCAATCGAAAAAGGCTATGCTGAAGATCCACATGAACGCTGGCAAGACCCAGCGCGCTTTTATGACGAACTGCTGAAAACATTACCCAAAGACAGAACTTCGACGCCAGAAAACGCAACTGAATCTACCGTTACGCTAGCAGACCTTGAGGAAGACAGCCCCACCTTGGTTACAAATAAAGAGCAAATGCGCGCGGCAATTGAAGCCGAAGCGGCAAGAGCGGCCAATGAAGCGCAAAACACACAAACTAAACCAGCAGAAAACACAAACGCTTCTGCTTTAGATGAAGAAGCTAGCCATGAGGAGCAAGACATTCCTCTCACCGAACATACAGAACATGTCGATGAGTCGCAGCCATCTCCTGAAACTGAAGCTGAAACACAGCAACCACCGGAACAGAACGCCGAACATATCGCAGAAGCCGGCGCTGCTATTGGGGCTGCTCTGTTCGCCGCCGATGCTTTACATCATGATGACAGCCACAACATCGAAGAAGATACAGTAGCGCCGCAGTTAGAAACTGAAACACACACAGCAGATTCTGCCGATAACGCACAAACAATAGAGGAGCCGGAAATCTCTGCCAATGAACCGGAGCCATTGAGCGATGAAGCAGAAGCAGATGAACCGGAAACAGAAAACAGCAGCGAAAATATGCTATCTGCTTCCAATGAACCGGAACCGGAAAATCCGGAAGAAAGCGCGTCAGAAGCAGTGTATAGCCCACCACTCACCGATAATAGTGCTCTGCAAGAAAACACTGAAGAACAACTGCATCCGGAAGACACCCAAAACACATCGCCGGAACAAGATAGTACTGCAGATTCCTCCGAATCTCAAGCCGGTGAGCAAACGTTATCTTCTGAAGAAGCGCCAAATGAAGATGTAAGCCAGCCGATACAAGAAACCGCCAGCAGCGATGAAACACCAGCAGAAGAACATACATATGGCGGAGCCGGAGCATACATTGCCGGGGGGATAATCGGCGCCGGCGCTGCCGCTATGGCGGCATTTGCGCTGCGCAATCAGCAGACTAAAGAACACGGCCATATTATAAATACTCCGCCGGATAACACAGAGCAGCCGGATAACAGCGAATTTGATGAATCAGATGAACCAAGCACTGCGGCCAATGTTTCCGACTTCAATGAAAACACCGAAACTGCAGTTGCGCCAAATGATGAAAATCAGGAGGAACCTGCCGAAATTGCGCATGCTTCGCCGCAAGAAACCACAAACACCAAACATAATCTTCCAGAACCGGAAACACATGAAATAAGCAGCGGCTCCAGCCAAGATGATGAATTTGCAGATGAAGAAGAACCGCAGATCGAGCCATTATCTGACGCTAAACCACATGATGACACGAATGCTCAAGAGGAAGCGCCTGAAAATGAATGGCAATTGCCGCAATCACAACCGCAATATTCCGCTGAAAAAACAGCGGCGGCGGCTGGATTAACAATTGCTGCGCTTCCGCTGACAAAAGCCGCTGCAAAGCCGCATGAATCGATATGGGGAAAATTTCGGGCGCTGCTGCAAGGCTCTCAAACAGCCGCGGTTTCTATTGCCACAATATCTTTGCCCAAGCAGATGGTTGCGAGCCGGCAATATCATATCTTAGCGAGAGTGCAAAGTCAGCCGCTGGATAAAACCCGAAACCATCCAAACTTTCTGGCAATCGAGGTAGACGCCGCTCAAGATGTATTCTATATGCCGGCGCAGCGCGTAGCCATCCGGCTGCCTGCAGATGGCGGCATAAGTGAAGGCTCGCTGGTAATTACCGCCCAAAGGCCTTCCGAAGGGCATAAACCAGATCGCGTCATCTTTCGCATCACCACACCCGACGGTGAAGTTGTTCACACCGGCAAAAATTATGTGGCGGAATGCAAAGTAGTTGATAGTGAAGAAGAAATTACCGATAATTCTTATATTACCCTTACGCATGGGCTGGACCTTATGTAGCCTAAAAATCTATTTTTGTTTTACAATATTGCATATGTTATTGTTTAATCAAAAACGAGCCTTTCACTTGAAGCAAAAGCGAAAATATGATGGTTTAATGGTTGGGGCAGTTCTTCCATGGGCAGTTATTTCCGCTACGCAAAACAGGGGTATATCTATAGGCACGTATTCGTTAACGGCTTTGATGTTTTTTGCCGCGTTTATGCTATATGCTGAAGCATTCAGAGCATTATCTTACTGCCGGAAATTTATTTCATCTGTGAAGGTGAGGCGTATTTATGCTTACTGATAGTTATGATAATCCATATAATCTTTTAGGTATTTCCAATAATGCTACACAAGAAGAAATCCGCACAGCGTATATAACCCTAGCAAAGCGGCACCATCCCGATATTACCAGTGAAGAAAATCATGAAATTATGATACGCATAAACGCCGCATACGAAAAAATTAATACACCGGAAAAAAAACGAAATTATGATGAAACACACCGTTTTGAAATAAATCTGCGAACGCATAACGACACATCAGCGGCTGCCCCACCACCCGGATATACCCAAAACGCAAATACAGCTTATTCCCACTGGCAAACCTATGGAAGCAGCGCCTATACGCAATATAATCCCTCTGCAAACAGAACTCAGCCGCAAACAACTACAGTTGAAAGCTCCAGCCGCGGAAATGTTTTCACAAAAATGAATCAATTCAATGAAAAACTTGCAGCGATACAAGCGTCCTCATTTACGGCCGACGGCTCGTTGATGGCAATCGGCGCTATTGATGGGACAATTCAGGTGCGCAGAGTTCAAACCGGTGAATTATACTCGCAGTTTTCTCTAAACAGACACCTCAGCGGAGCATTGCTCAATGTAAAGATAGCCGCAAATGGCGCTACCGTCGGCGCTTGGGGCTATCAAATGGGCATGACGATTTGGAATACACAAACTCGCCAGGAAATCCGTACAATCAGCGGTGAATTCTATTCAAACCAAACTGATTTTGTAATGGATAGCACATCTTGGCTGCGATTAGCGCGCCCACATCTGGAAAATAAAATCAGCGGATTAGAGCATCCATTTTGGAGCGGATCGGTCATTCAAACAATTGATTTGCAAAAAAACGCTCAATATGCAGCCCAAAATCATATTTGCAATGAAAGTGAAACCGACGCTTTTAAAGGAATTATTCCCGAAGTTCGTGCGCGGTTTTTAGCGCAAGATGGCTCGTCTTTAACCACTTTTTCTTTATTGCGCAATAAACAACACGGGCAAACAGCCGGCGCAATGATAAATCAATGGTGCCTTATACCTTCTGCATACGAAAAGATTTTTAAGCCGTCAATACTCAGACATATTACATTTCCGGGCAAAATTGTTTCCCGGCCATTTGCCGTTTCCAAATCGAACAACTATGCCGCCATTTATTTCGATCAGCGTGCGTTGCGCATATATAACATGAATTCCGGAAATTTTATTGATCTGGATATTGAATTTTTAAATGATTCCTCAATGGTAGCGCTCAGCGCCAACGGCGCCTTAGCGGCAATTGTAAAAGACTCCTATACCGAAATTTGGTCTACCCAAACTCGCAGCAGATTACACGCTTGGAATACACCTTCCAGTGTTACAAACATTGGGTTTACCGACTATAATGGGCTTTCCGTGTTTCTTATTGGGCGCAAAGATGGGATGGTTGAAATATGGCAAACACAAAAAGGATTCATGGGTTTTGAATAATTAAGTATTTTTTTGCTACAATATGAAACGGCTTCAAATTCATTGTATGTATGTTACTTAGGAGTTTCGTTAAATCGTTTTAAAGATCCCCGCGCACACTGCGCTGATATAAAGAAATGAGAAACTCTCGATTCCAGCGCAAAGGCGCGTTTCTTATACCTTCTTGAATGAGCCATACAAACGAAAATTCATTTACTGTTCCCTATGGAAGGAGCTGCTCTCCGTGCCTAAAAAACGCATCTGCGCATTTTTTTCACAATATTCCCTCAGCGGACGCCAATCAGCGACCGCCATTTTACAAAACGCCGCGCAAGCCGCCGGCGCTGAGTTTAAAGAAGTTGATTCTTTTGATACATCATCATCTGTGCAGGCAGACTGTATCTGCTTCTTTGGCGATATGTGGAATCTCAGCAGATCCGGAGCCAACAGCATTGCCAAAGCTGCAGAAAACGGCGCGCACATTTTTATTATGGCGCCTAAGTTTGCCATTAATCCGGATACCCCAAACACAGCAAAAACACTGCTTGGGTTAGCAATTGATCCTGAATATGCTCCCAAAACAGAGCTGCGCGCACGCATTCACACAAAATCTGCGTTCACCTCACGAATAGCCGAACACATAGCCGTTTACACCGACGCCGCTGTTTTTCCACAGCATGAAAACAGCGCCGGCCAAATTCATCTTACATTAAGCTGGCAATTTTCGCAGCGTCCGCTATGGTATACCCAAAATCTTAACCGCGGCTCCATATCCATTCTGGGTCTAGGAGAATCTGCTCTGCAAAACACTGACATTCGGCGGCTTATATATCGTTTTTTGACACAAAATCTCGGATTCCAACCAATTGAAACAATCAACTTTGCCTTAATTGGGTATGGCGCTATTGGCTTTGAACACGCCGAAGCGCTGCTGAACACCGAAAACGCAAAGTTATCCGCTGTATGCGATCGCAATCCAGCGCGGCTAGACGAAGCGCGCCGGCAATGCCCTGATATTCAAACTGTTACAGATTATATGGAAATAGCGCAAGATCCCTCTATAGACGCCGTCATTATCGGCTCACCACCCAATTTGCACGCTCCGATGGCCGCAGATTTTCTGCAAGCAGGAAAACATGTGGTGGTTGAAAAGCCGTTTTGCATTACCACCGAACAAGCCGATACCCTTATTGAATTGGCAAAGAAAAAAAATAAAATGCTTACAGTATACCAAAGCCGCCGATGGGATCCGGATTTTCTTGCCATAAAAAACATCATTCAGTCAGGAAAAATCGGCGGCGTATTTCATATTGAAACATTTATCGGATCATTCAGCCATCCCTGCGAATACTGGCATTCACATCAGCCTATTTCAGGTGGGGTTTTCTACGACTGGGGATCGCATTACATTGACTGGATATTACAACTTATACCGGATACTGTTACAGATGTGCGCGCCCATGAGCATAAACGTGTTTGGTTGGATGTTACCAACGCCGACCAAGCTTCCATCACTATCCGGTTTGCCGGGGGACAGGAAGCGACATTTATACACTCAGATATTGCGGCGCTACTGAAACCCAAATGGTATATTCTGGGTGAATCGGGAGCCATTACTGCTAATTGGCGGTTTGAAAGCGTTACATCACGCAAATGGACAGGTGATCTTATTGAAGAACACCTGTCCCCATCCGAAAGCCTGCCTATCCTGACAGCCGCCGTATATGATTCCGTTGCCGGCATCCGAACAGAAACAGTTCCGCTCACTTCACCACAAAAAGGCCAATTTCATAAAAATATTGTAGATCATCTTATCTGGAAGGAACCGCTTGATGTCACTCCTCAAGAAGCGCGCAGAAATATTGCGATTATGGAAGCTGCGACTGTTTCTGCGGCATCCAATGGCGCGCTGATTCAGCCGAATTGACGTGAATAATTACGTGATCAGCTAAAATAACATTTTCTGTGAGTCTGATTGCCCGGATCTGTTAGAAGTAGCGCGTTGACAGCAAGGCAGATTTTGAAAGGCAGATTATAGGGTGTCTGCAAAAACTGCTTTGATCTTGTGTACATTATTACAGAAATAGTGGCTAAATGCAAAACGCTTGTAAATTTTACTAGCGCGCAAGTTATTTTGTGCTATATTTCACTGTGTTATTGATAACCTATGTTTGCATAGTTAAATATGCACGGTTTACTCACTCTCTTTATGCCGCAACGCGCCATGCATACGAAAACACATGGCAAAAGAGAGTGAAACATTATATTTTCTAACGCGCATAAGCGCAGAAGGAGCCATGTATGAGTAACCGCAATTCTGCCGATTCACATTTAAAAGTAGTTATCAGGCCGAATTCCGAAGCGCAAAAACACTTCCTTGGCGTTGCCTCGCATGAATCAATCGCCGCCGGAATACAGCCAAACTCCGCGTATGATCTGTACTATCGCGGCGGAAAACTGCTGCCAAATCTTCAATTCACCATATTTTATGTTGGTGGCAGTCAAGTTTGGCAAAATTCCGATCGCACAAATATCGACAATGCGCTTTCCGCCGCAATGTCTGATACAAACCTGAACAATGTTATGACACAATATTTCAATGATCAATCGTTAACCAGTGTTTTTAAGCCTTCAACCATTCTCAGCGCCGCCGCCCCTTCTCAGGTGGCGCAAAGCGATATCGAAAGTATGCTCGCGTCTATGTATACCGGCGGGCAGCTTCAGGCATATGATCTCACTTCTACTGTTTTTTGTTTTATTCTGCCCAGCGGAGTCGTATTAAGTGATGGAAATGTAAATTCACAGCAAGGCTTAGGCGGTTTCCATGGAGCAGTTCAATCCGGAAGCGCAACATTGTATTACGCCGTTGTCGCATATGCAGAAAATCAAGCGAATGGCCAAATGAACGGTATTGTGGCGTTCAACGCGCCATGGAAAAATATTACGGCGGCGCTCTATCATGAATTAAATGAATCCAGAACAGATCCGGATGTTAACGGGGTTCCCGGATGGCTTTCCAACCCAATCAGCGATTTTGGCGGCCAAAGCGTTGAAGTAGGCGACGCGCCGGTATTTGAAGCAGGCAGCAATTTAGGTTTGGTTTTTAAAGAAGTGCCGCTGACAAACGGTAACGGAACAGTCCCAATTCAGCTTATGTATTCCGACGCTGTTCACGGACCGGAAGGCCCGCAAACAACTCCGGATCCACCTGCGACGCAAACCGCGCCCGCCAATGGTATAGGAACTTCCGGTATAGCGTCCGGATGGAACTCAGGGCTGCTTTTCCTTGCCATTGCGTTGGGAGTTATTATTGTCGGATTAATCACATTTATGTTGCTAAAACACTAATTATTCGGCTGATTTTGCGCCGGTATGTCTTGAGGAATGGAACATTCCTTGCAGCAAACCGACACAAAAAGAAGCATGTTCAACAATAAAGATCGGA
>JAKAOI010000098.1 GCA_021812265.1 Chloroflexota bacterium
CCCGCCGTCGCAGCGTCTTCTTGAAACGCAATCATCACAACTGCTGTCCGCGTATCTCCCTGAGCTTGTTGCAGCGCTTGTTCCGCCACAGCTTCGTCACATCCGGTGATTGCGCGCACCACATTCATTGCTCGCTTGCGCAATTTATCATTTGTCGCCTGCACATCAACCATCAGGTTGCCGTATGTTTTGCCAAGCAAAATCATCACACCGGTGCTCATCATATTCAAAACCATTTTTTGCGCAGTTCCGGCCTTCAACCGTGTTGAACCGGAAATAACTTCGGGGCCGACTATCGGCGCAATACATATATCCGCCAAATTTGCCAGCCGCGATGGCGCGTTGCACACCAAGCCGATAGTCAGCGCGTGATAATTTTTTGCGCAAGCGACGCCGCCCAGAACATAAGGCGTGCGTCCGCTGGCGGTAACACCAATAACACAGTCTTGCGCAGAAATATGTACAGCCAAAATATCTCTTTCACCGGCGAGCGCGTCATCTTCCAAATCTTCGGCCGCTTGGTTTAGCGCAAGTGCGCCGCCGGCGACACAGGCAATAACGCGATCCGGCGCAATATTAAACGTGGGCGGGCATTCATAAGCGTCTAACGCGCCAAGTCGGCCCGATGTTCCGGCGCCAATATATATCATGCGCCCGCCGGACCGCATACGCGCGGCGATTGCCTCAATTGCCTGCGCAATGTGCGGCGTTTCCAGAGCTACAGCCGCCGCAACGACAGCGTCTTCGGCGTTCATAGCCTGCGCAATTTCCAGTGGCGACATCTTATCAATATGGTGTGTTGCGGCGTTTGTTTGCTCTGTCAGTAAAGTTTCCAATTGATCCGGTGATCTATCGTCGTGCATAAAAGCGCTCCAGGGAAAATTTTTTTATAAAAGTTGATCGCGGCGCAAATGCGTATAAAAAACGTATTTCGAGCCGCAATACACAGAAGTGGCGTATTCAAATGGAGTGTTGCGATCGGTGTAGGTTGTGCGCCGAATAAATAATATAGCGCTGTTAACCTCAATCTCCAATTTTTGCGCGTCTTCCGGCATAGCTAAGCCGGCTTCAATTTCCTGATCGGCTTCCAACAGGGGGACGCCATATTTTTCTTCCAGCAATCTATAGAGAGAGTGCTGCTCAAGATCTTCGGAAAGCAAATTTTCACAGCCGCGAAAATGTATATGTGTGCGTTCAATAGCCAACGGCGCCTCATCTGCCAACCGCAAACGCTCTATACGGCAAATAGATTCACCAACTTCGATACGCAGAATTTCGGCGATTTTTTCATCCGCAGGGATAATTTCCTGTGAAAGCACTCGCGCACTGGGCCGCTGCCCGCGAGCGCTGATATCTTCCGTAAACCCGGTTAACCGCATAAGCTGCTGAGTTATTTTATTTCGTGTCACAAAGGTTCCGCGCCCTTGTTCTCGATAAAATACACCTTCGTTTACCAAATCGGTAATTGCCTGGCGGGCAGTCATGCGGCTGATGCCATAAAACTCGCTGATTTCCCGCTCAGACGGAATGAGATCATTTGGCTTCCATTCACCTGCTTTAACCCGTTCTCGCAAAATTTCTTTCAGTTGGTGATAGCGGGGAATTGGACTGCCTCGATGGATTGACTTCAATGGCGGCCACCTTTCTTATAGAGCAATGTTGTATACTATGTCATCTATAAGGATAGTATATTTTTCGGGTTTGCGAAAAAACCATTCGTTTGTGTTTGTTTTTTTTCGTTAAGATGGTATAATTAGTATAATGTATATACCAGTTATATACATGATGACATATCTTGCTCCCACTGTCAAGTGGAGAAAGGAAGAATTTCCCCTGTTTATTGTTTTATTCTATTTATTTCATGTAACTGCGAGGAACAACGTATGCGCATAACATTGCAAGGCGCGCGCATAACCGACGCATTTACCGATTTGGCTTCCGGGTCGGTAGTGATAGAGGATGGCCGCATCCTTTCGGTTGGTGGCGAAGCGGAAGTGTCTGGCGCAGTAATTGACGCTGCAGGAATGATTATTATGCCTGGGTTTATAGATATCCATACCCATGGCGGCGGCGGATACAGTTTACACACCACTCAGCCGGATGAAATTTTGCGCTACTGCCGGTGGGCAGCGGGAACCGGTGTTACCGGTTTTTTAATCGGCGTGGTTGGCGTTAACGGCGGCATGCCTTTGGCGCAGTTAAACGCGGCGACGCAAGCAATACAGGCGCACACCACGGGCGCGCAGCCCTTGGGTATTCATCTGGAGGGGCCATATATCAGTCCGCTGCGGCGCGGCGCGCATCCAACATCGTGGTTGCGCACACCGTCTGCTGAAGATACCGAGCAAATTTTAGCGGCGGCAAACGGCGCATTGCGTTTAGTTGCCATGGCTCCCGAACTACAACACGCCGAGGATATGATTCGGCTGTTGACCGAAGCTAATGTTACGGTGAGTATCGGCCACTCTGACGCAACGTACAAACAAACAATGGAAGCGATTACACATGGCGTTTCGCATATGACGCATTGTTTTAACGCAATGCGGCCACTGCATCACAGGGAACCCGGTCCGCTGGGCGCAATTATGTGTGCGCCACAGGTTTTTGGTGAAATTATTGGGGATGGCGTGCATGTCCACCCAGTAATGGTAGATATGATGATTCGGCTGCTGAAGCCATCCCGAGCCGTAATCATAACCGACGCGCAGGCCGGCGCAGGCTTGGGTGATTCCGCTGAGTTTGAGTTTGCCGGGCAAGTTGCGCATAACGGCGGCGGCGTAGCGCTGCTTTCAGATGGCACATTAGCGGGCAGTATTTTAACAATGGATCAGGCTTTGCGCAATATTTTAGCTATGTCGCAGCTCACCCTTTCAGAGGCGGTTGGCATGCTGACGTGGAACCCGGCGCAATCGGTGAAAGCGCAAAAAAAAGGTTTGCTTCAACCTGGTTTTGACGCAGATTTAGCAATTTTTGATGCGTCGATGACATT
Organism: Chloroflexota bacterium; assembly: GCA_021812265.1. Classification (GTDB taxonomy): domain Bacteria; phylum Chloroflexota; class Ktedonobacteria; order Ktedonobacterales; family JACDGC01; genus JAJYBV01. The sequence goes on from JAKAOI010000098.1 coordinate 2,990, forward strand.
ACAGGCAACCATTTGCCGGGGAACGGCTGCCTATACAACGAATCAATGGAGAGAACGGGCAAGCATTTTCGGTTAATTGCTATTGCATCAACATCCAGCAGATGTTTCCAGCATTCGATGTTTTGAGCAATTACACGGTTTTGGTTACTTTACGTAAACTCCTTGGCGCGTCAGGATTCAGCCCCTTAACCTGCGCTAAACGCAACGCAAAAATTTGTCCGGGAATAATACTTGTAATAGGGCTAAGCCATTCCGGAACAGAGACCGCCAACGCAAGGCGTGTTTGCGCCAATTCCAGCGCCGCATCTGTATCGGAAATAACCAGCAGTTCTGCTCCGCTGTGCGATAAATCCTCTGCCAGCCGGCGCATATCAGCTAAAACACTCCCCTCCGGCATTATTAAAATCACCGGTGAACCGCTTTCTATAGCCGCAATCGGGCCGTGCCGAAAATCGGCGGAAGAATAAGAAACAGCCATCACATATGTTAACTCTTTCAGTTTCAGCGCTAATTCATGCGCCGTAGCGTAATTGTATCCCCGGCCGATAACTGTGCATTGGTTCATATAGCGATATCGCTCCGCACGCTCTGCAATAGCCTGCGATCCTGCAATAACAGCTGAAACTGCTTCGGGTAAAGACTGCAGCTGCGCAATAGCGCTTTGATCTCCGCTGAAAACAGCCGCAAAAGCAGCCATAACAGCAAGCTGGGCTGTATATGTTTTTGTGGCGGCGACACTTTTTTCCTCGCCAACATGCAGCAAAACAACATGATCTGCCGCGCGCGCCAATGGTGAATTGCCGTCATTGGTAATAGCCAATGTCGGTCGCCCTTGCTTTTTACCCTCCTCAATAACCGAAATAATATCCGGTGACTGCCCGGATTGCGATATGCCGATAACCAACGCTTCATCAAAGCGCGGCGGCAGATGATACATGGAATGCAATGAAGGTGTTGCCGGTGTAATTGGGTATCGCGCCAGCGCCGCCCAGCTATATGCGGCATAGGTCGCAGCGTGATCCGAGGAGCCTCTGGCGGCAATGACCACGTAGCGAAACATAGGCAAGCTGCGGACAATCTGTTGGATATGATCCAATTCACAGTCCAGCAGCTGCGCCAACAACGCTGGCTGGGCATAAATTTCCTGTTCAAGTAAAACAGACATTGTAAAGAACCTCCGAAGAGTATGATCAGTCCTATCACAAATTATAACCAATTTCTGGTCTAGTGGTCTAGACATCTTGACAAATAGACATCTATCATGTATACTAACTTTCAACATCTGCTGGAGATGTTAGATAACCGAATACGAATAAGCAGACTGCAGCTGTAACTTTCGTATAGCGTAAGCTGCCAAGGCAGCAGCAAGCTTTATCCCTTTCTTGAAGTAGTTTTCATCTTGAAGAATGTGAAGAGAAATCAGAGTGTGATTTCTCATTTCTCTCAAAGTTGGGGGGTTTTTATGACTTCTAATATTACAGATTCCCACAAGCGTTTTAAGTTTACCGCGTTAGCCTCAATGCTTATTATTTTTACAACAGTGTTTGCAGCATGCGGCGGCAATAGCGGCGGCTCGGCGTCAAATACCCATACACTGAATATCGGTGGCAGCGTTGGCGCAAACTATACTCAAAATTACAGTCCCTACAGCATCAATGGCGCAAACCCAGGTATTTTGGGCATGGTATATGAAACATTGTTTTTTGTAAACAGCTATGATGTCGCCGCCGCTCCGAAGCCGGTGCTTGGCTCTACATTCAGTTGGAGCAGCGACTATAAAACATTAACCGTTACTACACAGCAAGGCGTAAAATGGTCTGATGGCCAGCCATTTACAGCAAACGATGTAGCGTTCACTTTCAATATGCTGAAGCAATATCCCAAAGCCGACACAAACGGATTATGGGCTGCGTCCGCTGGCGTGGCTGCCCCGTTAAGCAGTGTTACAGCCTCGGATCCTAATACCGTTGTTTTCAGCTTTAATACTGCTCAGCCATTACTGCAATGGCAGATTCTTGGCAAAACATTTATTGTTGCGCAGCACGTTTTTCAAGGACAAGACCCAACAACCTATAATACGGCCGCGCCGGTTGGCACAGGTCCATTTATGCTTGATAAATTTGATCCGACAGTAATTACATACAAACGCAACCCGGATTTCCGCGCAGCAAGCTCATTGCAAGTAGATGAACTGCGTTACCCAACGGTAAAAGACAATAACACTTTGCAGCTTGAATTGCAAAATGGTGAAATTGATTGGGGCAGTTTCTTTGCGCCAAACCTGAACACCACATTTGTACAGCTCGATCCCGCGCATAACCATTATTGGATGGCCCCTGCTGCGATATCGGCCCTGTATTTAAATTTGACATATCCGGAATTCCAGGATGTTCGTGTTCGTAAAGCCATCGCTGAAGCGCTGGACCGCACACAAATGTCCCAATCCGCCGAAAGCGGCTATGAAGCGCCTGCTTCACCAACAGGCTTGGTTCTGCCAAACAACTCTGCGTGGCTGGATCCTTCATTGAATAACCCATCATTTTCCGTTAATTATAGCGACGCAAATTCAATCTTAGACGCTGCTGGCTATAAAAAAGGCTCCGACGGCATTCGCGTAACCCCCGCCGGAAAGAAAATGAGCTATAAAATTATTGTGCCTGCGGGCTGGACCGATTGGGATCAGATTTGTTCCATTATTTCCCAAGATCTACAGAACATCGGTATTCAAGTTACCGTAAACCAAGAAACTTGGGGCGGCAACTATAACGCCGACCGCGGCTCACACAATTTTGATATGCTGATGGGTGGCAGCCTTGTTGGCCCCAATTCCGGCTACATGCTGTACGCTATGCTGGACAGCAAAGGCGCGTTTAACTGGGAAGGTTGGAATAATGCGGCAACCGATGCGGCGCTGAATGATTTCAACAGCACAGCCGATCCAAATCAACAAAAAGCAGATATCATAAAAGTGGAAGATATCATGGTCAACAACATGCCGGTGATTCCTTTACTGAACGCTGCTGATTGGTTTGAATACAGCACCAAAAACTTTACGGGTTTCCCAGATCAAAACAACGCTTATGCCTCGGGCGCAACCTATAATTCACCCGATAATGAGCAGGTTGTGTTAAACTTAAAGCCCACAAATTAATCTATCCGGACGTAACGGATCCGGCGGCAGCGCCGAAAAGCCACTTTAAGCTGGAAGAAGGCAACATTGCGGAAGAATGCTTCCTGACATACGCCTTCTTGCAGCGCCGGCTAAAACCTGCCGCATAGCGCAGAACGCTGATATGGCGCGCTATGCCGGATGCGTTCATGTTACCGATATAATTTATTGTGGCATATTGGAAAGAGCCGGGTGAAAGGAATAACCTCACAATATCCTTTCATAGTTCGGCTCTTTCCCATTAATCGTATATTTTGGGAAAATTACCCACACTGCTCGGAATATGCTGACGCACGCGCGGCTTTAAACCAAGCAGAGGAGGCTCGACGTGAAGTATGTAATACGCCGTATCGGTTTTTATTTATTGGCGGTATGGATTGCGGTTACTATCGGCTTTTTTTTGCCGCGATTAGCGCCTGGCAACCAAGCGGATAGTTTTATTGGCAGACTTGAAGCGAATGGCCCATTGGCTCCTTCCGCAAAGCAAGCGATAGAAGTTGCGCTTGGTGTAGACACGAAAGACAATTTATTTGTCCAATACATCCATTTTTTGCAGAATCTGTTACACGGAAATTTTGGTGTTTCTTACTCGAATTATCCACAGCCGGTGATGCAAGTAATATCAGAAAGTATTTTTTGGACAATTGGCCTGCTTACTGTTTCCATAGTTATTAGCTATATTTTAGGCACACTCATCGGCATTTTTTCCGCTTGGAAACGCGGCACGGCGTTTGACTCTATTGCGCCGGTTGCGACGAGTTTTCTTGCCTCTATTCCCTATTTTTGGATGGCGTTTATACTCGTCTATTTTTTAGGGGCGAAACTCCATTGGTTTCCTTATTACGGCGGCTACAACACAAATTTTGACACCGGAACATATGCTTATTATCTAAGCATACTTTCACATGCAATTTTGCCGGCGCTTACATTGGTTATTTCTACCCTTGCAGGATGGCTGCTGACTATGCGCAATACCATGGTAACAACTTTGTCGGAAGATTATGTGCAATTAGCGCGCGCCAAAGGGCTGACAAACCGTCGTATTATGCTGATGTACGCTGCGCGCAACGCAATTTTGCCCAGCATTTCGGGGTTGGCGCTATCCATGGGATTTATTGTTGGCGGACAAATTGTTGTTGAATTGGTTTTTTCTTATCCCGGCATTGGGTATACACTGCTGCAAGCAATAAACGCAAATGACTATCCGCTGCTGCAAGCTATTTTTCTGATTATAACGTTAGCGGTTCTTGGAGCAAATTTTTTGGCGGAAATTGCATATATGCTGCTGGATCCTCGTATTCGGCAGGAAAGGAATTAATTAATATGTCGCCAGCGTCAGATCAGTTAAATAGAATAAATATCATTCAAAGCAATAAAACAATACTGTCTATTTGGAAATTTATTACCGGCAATAT